>JAIEQN010000254.1 GCA_019747685.1 Gemmataceae bacterium | reverse complement strand
GGCCGGCTTCGGCGGCCCGGCCGCGACCCGGGCGTCCCAGTCCGGCGGCCCCCACACCACCCGGTCCTGGTCGGTGGCCGGCGGCGGCAGCCCGTCGGCCGGGGCCAGGAAGTGGGCGTTGAGCACGATCTCCCGCCGCAGGAACGCCGTCTTGATCCCGATCGTCCCGAACACCAGGGTGTCCCGCATCATCCCCTCGGTCCGCAGCCGGACCTCGTGGGCCCCGGGGGACAGGGTCCGGGGCTCGAGCGTCACCCCGGCCACCTCGGACGTGAGCTGGCACGGGACCGGGACGACCACCCGCAGCCGCAGGGCGTGCGGCATCCCGGCGGCCAGCGACCCGAGGGTGAGCTGGTGGGGGTACCGCCACTCGCCCTCCTCGGCCGCCAGCCCGGCCACCGCCCCGCGGACGGTGACGTTCTCCAGGGCCAGCCCCGGCCCCTCGACCCACAGGGCGACCCCGGCCGCCGGCCCCGCGTCGGCCCTGTCCCCGGTGTGCTCGATCCGCAGGTTCTTCAGGACCGCGTTCGCCCCCTTCACGACGACGACCGGCCCGGCCAGCCCCCAGATGGTGCAGCCCTTGCCGTCCAGGGTCAACCCCGACCGGACGACGACCGGCCCCGGCCGCTCCCGCGGCGGGTCGATCTCCACGACCTCGTCGGTCCCGGCCCCGTCGAGCAGGTGTTGCAGCTCGGCCCGGGCCTGTTCGGGGGGCACGGTCATGACACGCTCTCGGGCGACCGCCGGCCCCGCCCGGTCCCGGTTCTCGTTGGTTTGGTTCGGCAACCCGCACACCCCGCGGCCGAACCAATTACACCGGTCGGACCGACGCCCGTGCGGTCAATTCGGCAGGAACCCGGGGACGGCCAGCCGGCCGTGCGGGTCCTGGGACAGCCGGAACGCCGCCCCGGGCTTCAGCTCGACCGCCTGCCCGGGGGGCACCCGGCTGCCGCCCGGCGAGGTCAGGGTGTCCAGCCCCTCGTTCACCAGGAGCCACTTCCCCTGGTGCAGGGCGAAGTACCCGAGCCGGGTCCGGTCGGCCTTCTCCCCGGGGAAGACGTTGTCCCGGGCGTGCCAGTGGTGCAGCCCCAGCCCGCCGTTGTGGACGACCAGCGACCCGTCCGGCATCCACTGGCCGGGCCGGACCTCCTTGCGGAGTTGGAGGACCGGGACCGCGGCCGGCGGCTTGGCCCCGCAGGACGGGCACGGCCCGGCCTTCGGGCCGCGGGCCACGAACCACCGGCTCGGGCACTTGGCGTTCGCGCACGGGTGCAGCAGGTCCCACGTCCGGACCAGCGCCCGCTCCCACTCGATCGCCCCCGGCCGGTCGTTCGGGGCGTGCAGCCCGTTGACGAACGCCCGGCGGAACAGGTCGGCCAGGTGCGGCCCGAGGTCGGCCACGGTCGGCTTCAGCCCCGGCGGCCGGTTCGACTGGTCCGTGGGGTGTTCGATGAACAACGCCATCTCGCCCAGCCCCAGGTGTTCGTCCTCCTCGGCCGACTTGGCCGAGAAAATCTTCGGCCCCTTGAGCGGGTGGCGGAACAGGAGGTACTCGTAGATCAACACGGCCAGGGCGTGCTGGTCGGTCCGGGCGTTCGGGTGCTGCCGCTTCGGGTCCCGGACCGGCAGGTGCGTCGTGGCCAGGACCTCCGGGGCGATGTACCCGGGGGTCCCGAGCACGTCCGGCGGGAACATCCCCGGGACCACCAGCGAGTCGATGTCGATGACCACGCTCAGCCCGCGGGACGGGTCGATCAGGATGTTGTTGCACGACAGGTCGGAGTGGGCCAGCCCGGCCTGGTGGAGCCGGCGGATGGCCCGGGCGATCAGGATGCAGATCTGGAAGTAGTTCCGCCAGTCGCCCCGCTCGGCGTCCGGCAGGTAGCCGCGGAGTTTCGGGCTGCTGAACCACTTCCCCTTCTTCTCCTTCCCCTTGAACGGGCCGGTCTCGAAGAAGTACCCGGGCGGGTAGGCCGGGGCCACCACCCCGAGGGTCGGCCGGGTGACCACCCCGGTCGGCCAGCAGAACAGCCGCTTCCAGTACTCCCCGGCCTCCGGGTCGCTGGTCGGGTTGAACCGGCCGAGGACGGCGTCCAGCCGGGCGATCCGGTTGGCGTCGGTGGACGCCTGGTGGTCGTGGAAGAAGGCGACGACGTAGGACTTGTCCGGGCTGAAGTAGACCTTCTTCATCCCCCCGGCCGGCGGGTCCGGGACCTCGACGTACTCGACCGGCTTGCCGTCCTTGGTGGTGGCCGTCCGCTTGGTCACGACAGGCCCTCCCGGTGGAGGACGACCAGGGTCCGGTCGTCGAACGACCCGCGGACCTGGTAGGCGTCGAGCCACGCCCGGAGCCGGTCCGCCGGGGCGTCCCCGGGGAGCGGGTCGGGGCCACCCCGGGCGGCCGCCAGCAGGGCCGGGGTCTGGAGGAGGTGCGCCACCGGGACGCCGTACTTTTCCGCCAGGGCCGCGGCCGACCGGATCACCACCTTCGGCCGGGGGGCGTCGGCGCTGACCACCTCGACCGCCTCCCCGAAGTCCGCTTCTGGGACCTTGTCGGCGGACATCAAGGGGGTCTTGCCGACCGCCGCGTTCACCTCGTCCGCGGACGGCCCGGCCACGTCCGGGATGTCGTTGACGACGAGGTCGGCCCACAGCCGGCCGAGTTCCTGGTCGGCCGGGAAGTAGTCGTCGGCCACCCCGTCGGTCATCACCAACAGGGCCTGGAGCGACCCGAGGAAGGCGTCCACCTTGCGGTCCAGGTAGTCCGGGTCCCGTTTCCCCTCCGAGGTCAGGAACTCGGTCTCGCCGGAGAACCCGCCGCTGTCGGCGGCCCCGAGCGGCTTGACCGCCCCCGACCGGCTGACCGCCCCGACCAGCCCGTCCCCGACCTGGACGGCCAGGACGACATCGGCCGCCGCGTCGCCGACCCGGATCGGCCGGTGGACGGCCAGCAGCAGGGTACAGGACAGGTCGCCGACTTCGAGCGGCCGGTTGTTGACCAGGGCCTCGTACTCGGGTTTGCCGGCCCGCTCGGCGTGGGCCGCGACCACGGCCGCGTAGGCCCGGTTGACGGCGTCGTGCAGGAGCCGGCGGACGGCGTCGACCCGGGGGTCGGCGAACGCCAGGGTGTCGTCGGCCCGGGCGAGGGCGGCTTCCCACTCGTCCTTCGGCCGGTCAGGGTCGAGCACCACATCCCGGAGCCCGGCGGCCAGCACCTCGACGGCCTTGCCGCAGGCGGCCCGGGCCCCGACCCGGGACAGCTTCTTCGACCCGGCCCCGTCGGACGCGGCCAGGACCGTCCAGGCCCCGGCCCGGCCGAACTCGAACCAGTCGTCGCAGTTGGTGCCGTCGTGCTTGTGCTTCTTGCCGCGGACCCGGGCCCCGATCAGCCGGAACCCGGCCGGCGGGTCGGGCAGCTCCCGGGCGTCGAACTCGTCGTGCCGGTCGGGGTCGTCCGGGACGGGCAGATACCGCCACCCCGGGGCGGTCGGGGCGGGCGGCTCGGCGGGGGCCGGGTCGGCCGCCGCGGCGGCGTACTCCTCGGCCTTCGGGGGCGGCCCGTCGGGGTTCGGGGTCAGGGCGTTGCGGGCGTCGGGCATGGGGTTCGTCTTCCCGGCGTCCGGGTGGAGTTTGGCTTCGAGCCCGGGCGGCGCCTTCGCCGGGGGCGGCCCTTGGTACAGGTTATCCGCCAAGTTCTTCGGCGGGGGAGGTTTCTTCGCCGCCGGCGGGAGCGGCGGCGGCCCCTGGTACAGGTTGTCGGCCAAGTTCTTCGGCGGGGCGGGACGGGCCTGGACCGGGGGCGGGTTGATTGGGATCGGCGGGAAGGTTGCGGCCGGCGGGGTGGGCGGCCCGCCGGCCGGGGGGGCCGGGGTGGTCCGCGGCCGGAGACCGTCGCTGACCCCGTCCACGACCAGGTCGTAAACCGTCTGCTCCCACGCCCTCTGGCCGCCCAGCGCCCACCGGGCGAAGACTTCCCACAGCGAGTGGAGCAGGGCCGGGTCTCCGCCGACCGGTTCCCCGAGCCGGCTCCGGGCGGCGGTCGCCAACAGGTCCCCGAACCGCCGGGCCACCTCCGCCCGGACCGCCGCGACCGCCCGCGGGTCCGGCAGCAACCGGCGGACGACGGCGGACGGGTCCCGGCCCGGGGCCGGGGCCTGAAGGCCCAGGACCGCACGGAGGGCAGCCGCCAAGTCGGACTGCTCCAGGTCGGAGATCATGGGCGTCCGGGCCGGGGGTTACGGGACGATGGTGATCTTGGCCGGCGGCGGGGGCAGGTCGATCGGCCCGTCGGCGGCCACCTGGGCGACGCTCGCCGAGGTCGTCTTGATCGAGTCCGACACCCACCGGAAGAACTGCTTCAGGGTGTCCGGCTGGAGGTCGTCCAGCTTGACCACCACCTCGGTGATCTTCTTGAGCGGGCCGGCGTCCGCCCCCGGGCCGGCCGCGCAGGCGATCACGTTCCCCAGCTTCCGGGCCTTGACCGCGTCGGCCGGGGCCTGCCAGTTGTCCGTCGGCTGGCCGTCGGTCATCAGGAACACCAGGGGCTTCCAGTCCCCCTTCTGGGTCGCGGTGGACTTCTTCACCTCCTTGTCGACGGCCAACTCCAACAGCTTCAGGGCCTCCCCCAGGGCGGTGCTGCCGGACGCCTCCAGGTTCGGCTCCTGGAACGCCATCAGCTCGGTCAGCGGGCTGACCTGGCGGGCCCCGCTGTCGAACGTGATGACCGACAGGAAGGCCGTCTCCAGGGCCTGGGGGTCACCCCGGAGGTCGGCCAGGAGGGCCTTGACCCCCTGCCGGACGGCCTCGATCGGCTCCCCGGACATCGACCCGGAGCAGTCCAACACCAGGTAGATCGGCAGCCGGCGGCCGGTGAACTCGGGCATGGGAACTCCTGGTTTCGGCGGGCGGGGGGCGTCAGCCCCCTGTTTCTTCGCGCGTCGGTGATCGGCATTAACCCCCGAAACAGGGGCTCCCCGATGGCCGGTGCATCACCCCATCGACCGGCGGATGTCGAACGACCCGCCCCCGCCGGATGTTAGTTGGGCCCGGCAGGTCGGGCAGACGACCGGCCCCTTCGGGTTGACCGCGTTGCAGAACAGGGTCCCGCACGGGCACGCCCCGGCCGCCGGGTTCTCGCAGTGCGGGCACGGCGGGCAGCCGTCCAGCATGGCCGTGTTGATCGGCGGCAGGAAGTCCCCGGCGTCCGCCTCCAGCACGTCCAGCGGGTGCGACGCGATGGCCTCGTACCGGCCGTCCCACGGCCGCCGCCCGAACCGCATCAGGAACGGCCTCTTGGTCGTCTGGCAGCGGGCGTGCAGGAACACCTGCCGGGGGGTCGGGTCGAACTCCTCCCGCATGTCGGGGACAACCACCCCGGGGGGCAACGGCGGCATCTCCCCCAGCCCGGCCGACCGGTCCACCTTCACGCTGGCCGTCTGGACCGACGCCGACAGCCACACGAAGAACTTCTTGAACCCCTCGGGGGACAAGTCGTTCATCATCAGGACGATGTCCGACACCTCGGCCAGGGAGTCCGGGTCGACGTCCGGCCCGCACCCGATGGCGTACACGTTGGCCGCCCGCGGGCTGGCCAGCCGCAGCTCCCGGGCCGCCGCCTCCCAGTCGTCGGTCGGCTGGCCGTCGGTCAGGAGGAACACCAGCGGCTTGTAGTCCCCCTTGGTGGTCGCCGTGGTCTGCGTCACCTCCCGCCGGATGCAGTCCCGCAACAGCCGCAGGGCCGCCCCGAGGGCGCTGCCCGACCGGACCGACAACGACGGCGGGTGGAACAGCATCAGCTCCGTGAGCGGGACCGTCTGCTCGGCCTTCCGGGCGAACGTGATGACGCTGAGGTAGGCCGTCTCCAGGGCCTGCGGGTTCCCCTTGAGCGAGTCCACCAGGTGCCGGACCCCGCGGTTGACGGCCTCGATCGCCGGCCCGGCCATCGACTCGGACACGTCGACCACCAGGTACACCGGCAGCCGGCGGCTGTAGCTGCTCATCGCCGTTCCTCTCCGGGCGACCTTCGGACCGCCGCCATTGGTTCCGGCCGACCCGCCCACCCCACGTCCGAACCAAATCACCCGTCCGGAAGAAACACCGTCAGACCGACCCTTACCCCCGGCCGCGGCCGACATCGAACCCCCCGCCCGGGGCGTAGTCGGCCCCCTTCCCGCACCACGGGCAGGTCAGCCGGACCGGCCGGGTCAGGGGCGGCGAGCAGAACAGCCGGCCGCACCCGCAGAACGAGACGGCGTCGTTCCCGCAGCACGGGCAGGCCGGCGGCGGGCCGAGCTTGTCGACCGCCACCGTCGGCCCGCCCCCGCCGCCCCCGCCGAGGTCGAAGTCGTCGGCCGGGTGGGCGGCCACCGCCTCGTACCCCCGGCCCCGCTTCTCGTACCGGATCAGGTAGAACTGCCGGGTCTTGACGCACTTGGCGTGGAGGAAGACGACCCGGTCCGGGTCCGGCCGGCGGCTTTGCCCGTGGGTCGCCACCTCGACCGCCCCGGACGGCAGGGGCGGCAGCCCCAGCCCGGCGGCCCCGGCCGCCTCCAGCCGCTGGCTGGCCACCGCCACCGACGCCGACACCCACTTGAACAACGCCCGCAGGGTGCCCGGCTGGAGGTCGGCGGCCCGCAGCACCGTCTGGGTGATCCGCCCGAGGGTGTCGGCCGCGGCGTCCGGCCCGCAGGCGACCGCGATCACGTTCGCCCGCTTCCCGCACACCTGGGTGCGGACGGCGTCGGCCGCCGCCTCCCAGTCGTCGGTCGGCTCCCCGTCGGTGAGGACCAACACGACCGGCTTCCAGTCCCCCTTCTGCGTCGCGGACGACTGGACCACGTCCCGGTCGAGGCACTGGACCAGCATCCGCAGGGCCGCCCCGAGGGCGGTGCCGGACCCCATCCGGAGCTTCGGCGGCTGGAACTCGAGCAGCTCCGTGAGCGGGGCCGCGAGTTCCGCCCGGGTGGCGAACGTGATGACCCCGAGGTAGACCGTCTCCAGGGCCATCGGCTCGCCCCGGAGGTCGGCCAAAAGGGCCACGACGCCCTGGGCGACGGCCTCGATCGGCTCCCCGGCCAGGGACTCGGAGCAGTCGAGCAGGAGGTAGACCGGCAGGCGGCGGTGGTACATGGGCGGCTTCGTCCCCGCACAGGCCTCCCGGCCTGTGCCACCAAAGCTACCGGTGGCACAGGCCGGGAGGCCTGTGCCACCCTCTACTTCTTCTTCGGCAGCACCACGCTCTGCTTGATCCGCTGGTCCCCGACCTCCAGCTCGAAGCTGGCCGAGGCGGCCGGCATCCGGAACGTCACCCGGGCCGGCATCCCGTCGGCGAAGTGCCTGACCACCGCCCCGGCCGGGTCGTACAGCTTGGCCGTCGGGGCGACGATCGTGTTCTCCCCGACGACCTCGGCGAAGATCTCGGTCAGCCCCCGCATCTCCTTGGCGATCTTGTGGTCCCACACGTCCACCCCGGTCCCGCTCTCCAGGTCGTCCAGCTCCTCCATCTGGCCCTCGTTGATGTTCTCCCCGACCCCGATCAGGACGCACTTGACCGGGTTCCGGCGGCCGGCCGCGATCTCCTTGCACAGCCACCTGGTGTACCGCTTGACCTCGTCCAGGTCGTTCAGCTCGCCGTCCGTGACGAACAGGTACATCCCGTTCTTGGCGTCCGGGAACTTGTCCACGAAGTGCCGGACGGCCGGGGTCAGGAAGGTGCCCTCCCCGAACCCGGCCCGCCGGGGGCCGGGGAAGTTGGCCGTCTTGCAGTCGGCCGCGGTCAGGTCGCCGACCTCCTCGATCCCGGACCCGTCCCCGCACGCCCAGTAGACGACGGTGGTCCCGCCGTCGGCGTCCAGGTTCCCGGCCAGGTACGCCGTGAACCCCCGGGCCAGCGGCTCGATGGTGTTCTCGGACCAGACGAACCACCCCTTCGACACCAGGTCGTCCTTGCACGCCTCGGTCAGGATCGGGTACTGCTGGCCGTTCTGCTCGACCACCTGCATGAGCCCGCGGCGGATGTAGTCCCGCCACACCTCGTCCGGCGGCGGCCCCTTGCGGCCGGGCTCCAGCCCCCGCCCGTACACCCCCTGCATCGACCCGCTGGCGTCCAGGGCGACCCCGGTCTGCCAGCCCTCGGCCTCCACCCCCTGGGGCTCCATCAGCACCGTGAACACCACCTCGACCTCGGCCCCGACCTTGCGGACGTTGACCTCGCCGAACTCCTGGGCGACCATCGAGCTGGGGAGCTGGTGGCTCGGCTCCTCCTTCGCGGCCGACGACCCGCCGCCGAACAGCCGGTTGAAGAATCCCACGGGGCACCTCGTCCGAGTTTCGAGTTTCGAGTTTAATCCCCCGACCCGGGGTTTCACCCCGGGCTATGGTGTGCGGCCCCTTCGGGGTCGGGGTCATGCCCCGCAGCCCGATGTCTGGTAGGGTGGGTCCGGGCGGTCGTACCCACCGCCCGGACCCACCCTACCAAACCCACCAGCACGGCCTACGGGCCGTCGAGCGGCTGGCGGACCCGCTGGCCGCCGACCTCCAGCTCGAAGTACGGGGACCCGGCCGGGAGGGTCGCGGTGATCCGGGCCGGGACCCCGTCGGCGAACCGCCGGGCCACCCCGCCCGCGGCGTCGTACAGGACCCCGGTCGGGGCGACGACCGTGTTCTCGCCCACCACCTCGGCGAAGATCTCGGTCAGCCCCCGCATCTCCTTGTGGATCTTGTGGTCCCACACGTCCACCCCGGTCCCGCTCTCCAGGTCGTCCAGCTCCTCCATCTGGCCCTCGTCGACGTCCGACCCGACCCCGATCAGGACGCACTTGACCGGGTTCCGCCGGCCGGCCGCGATGTCCCGGCAGAGCCCGGCGGTGAACGCCTTCACGTCGGCCAGGTCGTCCAGCTTGCCGTCGGTCAGGAACAGGTACATCCCCCGGGCGGCGTCCCGGAACCGGTCGCAGAAGTACCGGACGGCCGGCAGGAGCCGGGTGCCGGTCCCGAACGGCTGGGCTACCGGGCCGGCGATCGCCAGGGTCTTGCACTGGTCGGCGGTGAAGTCGCCGAGTACTTCGGTAGCCGACCCATCCCCGCACGCCCAGTAGATGACGGTGGTCCCGCCGTCGGCGTCCAGGCCCCCGGCCAGGTAGGCGGTGAACTCCCGGGCCGGCCCCTGGACGACGTTGTCGGTGAACCGCAGGTGGCCGCGGGCGACCGCGTCCTTGTACGCCTCCGGCCGGAACACGTTCACCCGCCTGCCGTCCTCGACCCGCCCGGCCACCCACCCGTTCCGCTCGTACTCGGCCACCACGTCCTTCGGGACCTTCCCGGTGAGCACCCGGCCGTACCAGTTCTTCATCGACGCGCTGGCGTCCAGGGCCACGCCGGTCTGCCAGCCCTCGGCCTCGACCCCCTGGGGCTCCATCAGGACGGTGAACACCACCTCCCGCCCGGCCGGGGTGTCCCGGACGTTCACCTCCCCGAACTCGGGGGCGACGATCGTGCTCGGGAGCTGGCGGGAGGCGGACACGGGCGGGGTCCCTCGGTGGTGGTGCTGGCGAGGCCCTTCGGACCCAGGCCGTTGGCCTGGGTCGGGGTCTACGGCCGCCCCAGCCCCTCGGTGATGTCCTGGACGACCGACCCGCCGGGGAACTCGAGGGTGAACGCGGTCGACCCCGCCGGGAGCTTGAACCGGAGCATGGCCGGCAGCCCGTCCGGGTACTCCTTGCACACCGCCCCGGCCTGGTTGGTCACCTTCCCGGTGGCCGCCACGACCGTCGACTCGGACACCACCTCGGCGAAGATCTCCTCGATCTTCCGCATCTCGGCCGCCAGCTTGTGGTCCCACAGGTCGATGTCGTTGCCGTCCGGGTCCTTGATCCCGGACCCCTCGAACATGTCGTCCAGCTCCTCCATCTGGGACTCGTCGACCTGCTCCCCGACCCCGATCAGGACCAGCTTGACGAACTTCCGCTGGCCGGAGGCGATCTGCTTGCCGAAGTTCAGGCAGTAGGTTTTGACCGCCGGCAGGTCCTCGATGACGCCGTCGGTGACGAACACGCAGATGGCCCACGGGGCGTCCTTGAACACCCCGTCCACGAAGTGCTTGACCGGCGGCAGGAGCTTGGTCCCGCCGCCCCACGGCAGCCGCTTCGGGCCGGCGACCACCACCTGCTCGGCCTCGTCGGCCGACACCGACCCGATCGGCTCGACCCCGGCCCCGGCCAGGTCCGGGTTGCCGGCCGCCTGCCCCGGCGGGAGGTTGCACGCCCAATACACCAGCTCGCACTTCTGGGTGGACGAGAACTGGGCCAGGTAGGCGGCCATCGTCCGGGCGACCGGCTCGACCAGGTTCGGCGGGCCGGCCGCGGCCGCCTTGGCGAAGATGCCCCCGCCGACCATCCGGGACACCCCGTACAGCCCCTTCATCGAGATGGAGGCGTCCAGGGCCAGCCCGGTCCGGGCGCCCTCGACCTCGGGGACCATCAGGATGGTGGCGACGACCTCGACCGACCCGTCCTTCTGGGGGTGGACGTTGACCTCCCCGAACGGCTCGACCGGCTGGGCCAACTGGGCCATGGGACACCGTGGCGGCGATGCCGGGCACCCGGGTGGATGTCGGGCCATGACTGAAACAGAATTGCAGAGTAGCCGCCGGCCGGTGATCGGTCGATAAGAAACCGGCGATTTTTCCGACTTCCCGCACGCCGAACACGTTCGGGCGGCCCGCCGCTCGGCCCCCCGCCGCCCCGCACCTCGACGGCGACGAACCCGGCGACCGCCGCGTGGCACCACCCGGACATCGACCTGCCCCGACCCGGCCCGAGCGGCCAACGGCCAAGCCGCTTCCGGCCGCGCCGCCGGGCCACCCGGGTTCGTCCGACACCGCCGGCGATTCGTATTGAAGCGGCCCGCCCGGAGGGCGAACAAATGATGTTACCCCAGTCTACCTAACCGGTAGATTCCAACACGAGTTACCTCTTACCTGGGTACGCCCATGACCCGGTCTCGCCGCGCGTCCGCGCGCCCTCCGTCCGGCGCGCGATCGGTCGAGCGGCTGGAGGACCGGACCGTTCCCGCCGGCCGGCCGCTGGTGTACGACGCCCCGGCCGCCGGGGTCCTGGTCGTCCAGGTCCGGGCCGCCGCGGTCGAGGTGGTGGGCGGGGCCACCGCCGCCGTCCTGGCCCGCCGCCCGGTGGCCGAGGTCGCCGGGGTCCGGGTGAACGGGAACGGGTTCGACGTGTCGCTGCGGATCGACGCCTCGGCCCGGGCCGTCCCCGGCGAGGTCCACTTCGACGGCGGGTCCGGGTCGAACGCCCTCCTCGGTCCGGCCGACGCCGCCACCTGGCGGGTCACCGGCCCCGGGGCCGGGTCGATCGTCAACACCCGGCCGCTGACCTTCTCGGGGGTCGAGCAGCTCCGCGGGGCGGCCGGCAACACCGACGACTTCCGGTTCGCCCCCGGCGGCCGGCTGGCCGGGACGGTGGACGGCGGCCCCGGCGGGTTCGACGCCGTGGCCCTCCCCGGGGGCGTGTACGGCCGGGTCGAGTTCACCGCCACCGCCCCGGACGCCGGAACCATCGTCCGCGACGGGAACCTCCTGACCTACGCCGGGATGGAGCCGGTGACGGTGGCCGACGCGGTCGTGTCCGACCGGGTCATCACCGCCACCGCCCTCGCCCTCCGCCGGCCGGCCGGGGCGACCGACCGGCTCGTCCTGGACAGCGACACCGACCTGGCCACGATGGAGTCGCACGAGTTCCCGGACCCGACCAACTCGCTCACCGTCAACCTCGGGTCGAACCCGGCCGGGTCGGTCGACCGGCTGACCGTCGGGGCCCTGGGGGCGGCCGGGTTCGCCCTGACGGTGGACGGCGGGGCCGGCCGGGACGCCGTCCGGCTCGAGGGGGACGCGGACCTCGGCGGGCGGGACCTGGCCGTCACCGCCGAGGTGATCGAGGTCACCAACGCCGCCCGGGACGTGGACCTGGCCGCCGGCGACATCACCCTCACCGCCGTCGGGGACGAGGCCGGGCTGTCGGCCGGGTCGAACCTGCCGCTGGACATCGTCGACTCGCTCGAAGGGGACCGGCGGATCACCGTCGACACCCGGGGGACGGTCGCCGGCCGGGCGGTCACCTTCGAGGCCAGCCGGGTGGCCACCCTGGTCGCCCGCTCCGGCCGTTCGGCGGCGGGCGGAAGGATGTCAAGATCGAGGTGACCGGGGCCGCCGTGGTCGGCGACTCGGTGACGATCGGCAGCCGGGCCGAGGACGTGACCCTGGGCGACATGGTCCCGGAGTACGCCAACAACCTGATCGGGAACGCCTTCGAGTTCCTGTTCAACGGCATCTTCCCGCCGGTCCCGTTCGGGGTCATGGTCCGGTTCGGGGACGCCCGGGTGACGCTGACCGACGCCGCCATCACCGCCACCGCCGGGGACGTGTCGATCACCTCCAACGCGGTCATCGACGCCTCGACCTCGGCCCTCGGGGTGCGGGACGGGTGGACCGCCCCGGGCAAGCGGGCGAACGCGATCTACCAGAAGCTGAACCTGATCAGCGTCGGGTACAGCCAGTCCGACGCCGAGGCCGTCGCCGAGCTGCTCGGGACGACGACCGTGACCGCCGCCGGCGGGGTGACGGTCCGCTCCGAGGCCCGGTCCACCGCCTCGGTCGTTTCCCGGACCAGCACCAACGCCACCGCCGCCCCGGTCGGCACCCCCGACGACCCGAAGAGTTCGCCGGCCGACCCGAACGCCGTCGGGGCGTCGATCGCGGTGACCGTCTCGGACCTCGTCTCCCGGGCCACCGTCGGGCCGGACGCCGCCGTCGCCGCCGGCGGGAACGTGGCCGTCACCGCCACGGGGGAGACGACCAACACCGCCACCTCCGGGGTGAACATCTACGTCGACGGCCGGGCCGGGCTCGGGGTGTCGGTCGGGTACGACACGGCCGACGTGACGGCCGACGTGACGGCCGAGGTGAACGGCCGGGTCACCGCCGGCGGGCTGGTCACGGCCAAGAACCTGGCGCTGGCCGACATCGGCCGGGCCCCGGGCCGCCCGTCCACCGCCCCGACCGACGCCATCACCATCCCGAACCACGGCCTCACGACCGGGGACGAGGTGAAGTACGTCGCCGAGGACCCGGCCGGCACCGCCAACCCCCGCCCGAAGCTCAACCCGATCGGCGGGCTGCTCGACGGCGAAACCCTCCGGGTGGTCGTCCTCGACCCCGACCACATCCAACTGGTCCGCCAGCCGGGGATCGACCTCGACCCCGCCGGAACCGACCCGGCCGCCACCCACACCGTCGCCCCCCGCCGCACCCTGCTCATCAACCCGCAGACGGCCGTCGACACCGGGACCGGCCGGATCAACCTGCCCGGCCACCTGTTCGCCAACGGCCAGGAGGTCGATTACGCCGTCGGGACGCCGGACGGCCAGGAGATCGGCGGCCTCCGGCCCGGCGAGACCTACGTCGTCGCCGCCGCCACCGCGAACTCATTCCGGCTGGCCGAGGTGGACACGCCGACCGTCCCGATCGCCCTCACCGGCCGCGGGGCCGGGACCGAACACGTCTTCGGGTACACGGCCGCCGGGAAGTCGTTCACCCCGGCCGCGGCCGTGAACGCGGCCGCCGACACCATCACCGTCCCCGGCCACGGGCTGAGTACCGGCGACGCCGTCGTGTACGCGGTCGACCCCAGCATCCGGAGTACCCGGACCGCCCCGCGGACGGCCTTCTTCGGCCTCGACACCCCGGCCCCGGTCGACCCGACGGCCACCGTGGGCTCAGCCTGGATGTCGAGTCCGAGGCCGTCCGGCTGTTCGACCCGACCCTGGTTCCGCCGGTCAACGCCGCGGCGGACACGGTCCGCATCTTCGGCCACTCCTTCGCCACCGGCGACCGGGTGACGCACCGCCGGGGCGACGCCCCGGGCGCGGTGGGCGGGCTGGCCGACGGCCGGGGTTACTTCGTCACGGTGGTGGACGACGACACCATCCGGCTGGCCGCGACCCCGGGCGGGCCGGCGGTGGACATCGCCAACCTGGCCGGCGGCGGCACCCCGATCGGCGGGCTGACCGACGGCCAGGAGTACGCCGTCCTGGTGGTCGACGCCGAGACGATCCGGCTGACCGACCCGGCCACCGGGGCCGTCGTCAACCTGACCGGGCCGGGGGTCGGCGGCACCCACGGGTTCGAGCGGGCCTCGACCGCGACCGTCCGGGACGTGCCGGTCAGGGGGCTGGCCGACGGCGAGGTGTACTACGTCACCGTCCTCGACGCGAACACCATCCGGCTGGCCGAGGCCGAGGGCGACGCCCTGGCCGGGGTCGCCCTCCCGCTCGACCCGGCCGGGGCCGGGGCCGACCAGCTCCTGGTCCGGGTGGTCGGGGTCGACGCGACCGGGGTGGGGGTGGCGGCGTCGGCCGGCGGCAAGCTGTGGACGTTCGGGCTGGCCGGGGCGGTGGCGTCGGACCTCCCGCCGGGCGAGGCCAAGAAGCAGCGGGAGGTACAGAGCAAGTCGGGCGAGGCCGGCGGGGTGAAGGGGACGACCGGGTTCGGGATCGCCGGGGACGTGGCCTACAACGTGGTGACCGACGCGACCGGGGCGTACCTGAACAGCCCCGGGGTGGTCCGGGTGGGCGGCCCGCTGACGGTGGCGGCCAAGAACGAGGCGTCGATCGTGACCGCCGCCGGGTCGGGGTCGTTCGGCAAGCCGGCCGACGCGAACGTCGGCATCGCCGGGTCGTTCAGCGTCAACGAGCTGGACCTGAACACGGCCGCGTTCGTCGCCGGGGCGGACGGCCGGGACGCCTCCGCGGCCGCCGTCACCGCCCGCCGGGAGGGGGCATCGTCTCCCTGGCCGCCGGGGTAGCCGGGTCGGTCCACGCCGGGGTGGGCGTCCCGATCGCCGGGTCGGTGGCCCTGAACACGATCACCACCCGGACCCGGGCGTTCCTGGCCGGGGCCGACCTGGCGGCCGCCGGCGGGGTGCTGGTCGACGCCTTCGACGCCTCGGGCATCCTGACCATCGCCGGCGGCGGGGCGTTCGCGGCGGCGGCCGGCCAGAAGGCGGCGGGCGGGAGCGGGTCGGTCGGGGTGAGCGTGGCGGTCAACTCGATCACCGCCGGGATCACGGCCGAGGTCGCGGACTCGGTGGTGACGGCCGGCGGCGACGCGACGGTCACGGCCACGTCGAAGCTCGACATCCAGGCCATCACCGTCGGCGGGGCGGTCGGGCTGCGGGGCGGGACGGGGACGGAGCTGGCCGGGGCGCTGGCCGGGGCCGGGTCGGGGAACGACCTGACGGCCGAGGTCGCGGCCGCCGTCCGCCGGAGCACGGTGACGGCCGGCGGGGCGGTGACGGTCGGCGGTTCGGACACGTCGAGGATCGAGGCCGATGCCGGCGGGTTTGCAATTGCCGTGGCCAAGGGCGACGGCGGGACGGCCGGCTCGTTCTCGGTCGGCATCTCGGCCGCGGTCAACGACCTGACCGGCCACGTCGATGCCGACATCGAGGGCTCGGCGGTGACCGGGGCGTCGGTCGCGGTGACGGCCGGCTCGACGGCCGCCATCGACGCCCTGACGATGGGCGGGACCCTGGCCGGGGCGGCATCGAGCCAGTCCGGGCTGGCCGGATCGGGGGCCGGGGCCGGGTCGCGGAACACCGTCCGCACCCGGACCCGCGGCCGGGTCCGGGGCGGCAGCGCGGTCCGGGCGACCGGCGGCGGGCTGACGGTTTCGGCGACCGACGCCCCGACGATCGACGCCGACGCCGGCGGGGTCGCGGTCGCCCTGGCCCGGTCGAAGGGCACCACCGTAAACGTCACCCTCGGGGCCTCGGTCGCCCTGAACGAGATCGCCGGCGAGGCCGAGGCGTCGGTCGACGGCTCGACCGTGAACGCCGCCGGGAAGGTGGACGTGGCGACGACCTCGACGGCCGGCATCGACGCCCTGACGCTCGCCGGGGCCGGGGGCGGGACGCTCGGCGGGACCGGGCTGGCCGCCGACTTCGCCGGGGCCGGGGCCGGGTCGAGGAACACGGTCGGGAACGCCCTGACGGCCGCCGTCCGGGGCAGCGCCGTGACCACCACGGCCGGCGGGGACGTGGCGGTGACGGCGACCGACGGGACGACGATCACCGCCGACGCCGGGGCGGTGGCCCTGGCCCTGGGCCTCCCGACCGGCGGCGGGGCGAACATCAACCTGTCGGCCGGGGCGTCGGCCGCGGTCAACGCCATCACCAACACGACGGCGGCCGCGGTCAGCGGGTCGGGGGTGACGGCGGCCGGCGGGTTCGCGGTCGCCGGCACGGCGACCGGGACGGTCGAGGCCCGGACCATCGCCGGGGCCGGGGGCGGGTCGCTCACCGGCAGCTCGGGCGGGGCGGCGGTGTCGTTCGCCGGGGCCGGGACCGGGTCGAAGAACACCGGCGACAACGACATCACGGCGTCGGTCGTCGGGTCGACGGCGAAGGCGTCCGGGGCCGCCGGCATCGCCGTGACCGCGACCGACACGGCCGCCGTGACGGCCAAGGCGATCGGCGGGGCGTTGTCGTTCAGCCTCGGGAGCGGGGCGTCGGTGGCCGGCGGGGCGGCCGTCGGCATCAACCGGATCGGCGACACGACGGCGGCCACCGTGGCCGGCTCGGTGCTGTCGGCCCCGGCCGGGCCGGTGGCCGTCGAGGCCACCGCGACCGGGACCATCACCGGGCTGGCGGTCGGGGTGGCGGCGAGCGGGACGGTCACGACCGGCGGCAGCTTCGCCCTGGCCGGGGCCGGGGCCGGCGGGGCGGTCGACAACACCGTCACCAACGCCGTCACCGCCACCGTCGGCGGCGAGGGCGTCGTCACCGCGGCCGGGGACGTGGCCGTCAAGGCCACGGACACGGCGACCCTGACGGCGACCGGGACGGCCGGCAGCCCGGCCGCCAGCTTCTCCGCTTCGGGGCGTCGCTCGCGGCCGCGGTCGGGGTCGGGCTGGGGTCCAACACGGTCGGGAACACGGTCACGGCGTCGGTCGCCGGGGCGGCCCCGGTTCGTCTGGCGGCCGGGCTGAAGGACGGCCTCGACGGCGGGGCCTTGGGCGGCGACCTGCGGCTGGCCGTCGGCGCCCCGGCCGACGCCCTCGCCACCGTCCTCGAACCCGGCCACCGCTGGCTGCTCACCTCCCCGACCAACCCCGCCTTCCGCCGGGTGGCCGTCCTGACCGACGAACACCTGGCCGTCGCCACACTGTCGATCGACGCCGGCGGGGCCGTCCGGGTCGGGGCCGAGTCGTCGGACACGCTGACCGCGAAGGCCGTCGGGGTGGCGGTGTCGGCGGCCCTGACCAACCCCGAGAACGGGGTCAGCGTGTCCCTGTCCGGGGCCGGGGCCGAGGCCCGCAACACGACCGGCAGTCGGGTGACGGCCGTCGCCGACGGCGGGGTGATCGACGGCGCATCGGTGGCCGCCACCGCCGCCGACGCGGCCACCACCACCGCCACCATCACGGCCGTGTCGGCGGCCGTCGGGGTGGTCGCGGCGGCCGTCGGGGTGTCGCTCGGCGAGAACGCCATCGGCACCGCCGTGGACGCCGCCACGAGGAACGGCGACATCCTGGCCGGGGCCGGCGGGGTGGCCGTCGAGGGCCGGTCGGCGGCGACCGCCGCCGCCACGCTCACCCCGGCCGCCGTCTCGGTCGGCCTGGGCATCTCGGGCACGGTGGCGGTCGCCAACTCCACCATCGACGGCAGCACCGAGGCCCGGGCCGACGGGTTCGTCCGGACGACCGGCCCGGCCCGGGTGGCCGCGTTCGGGACCGACCGCGCGACGACCGACACCCGCGGCGGGAGCGGCGGGGTGGTGTCGTTCGACGGGATGTTCGCCACGTCGGCGATCGGGCGGGACACCCGGGCGGCGGTCGGCGGGGACGCCGAGGTCCACGCCGGCAGCCTGACCGTGGCCACCTACGGCCCGACCGCGGCCGACCCGCAGCGGACCAGGCGGACCGCGTCGGCCTCGACCACCGTGGGGCAGGTCGCGGCCGTCGGGGGGTCCGGCGGGCGGGCGTCGGCCGCCATCAACGGGGACGTAGAGGCAGCGGTCCGGGACGGGGCGGTGATCGACCTCGCGTCCGGCGGCGACCTCCTAGTGGACGCCAAGTCGTCGGCCACCGCCGCGGCGAACGCTCCGGGCGGCGGGGGCGGCGGGCTCGCCGTCTCGGCGCTGTTCGCGGACGCCGCCGTCGGCGGCACCACGACGGCGTTCGTCGGCGACGCGGTGCAGGTGTCCGCCGGCGGCGTGACCGTCCGGGCGGACGGGTCGAACGCC
>JAIEQN010000347.1 GCA_019747685.1 Gemmataceae bacterium | reverse complement strand
GGGCCGGAACCCGCCGCCCTCGCCGCCGCGGAAGCCCCCGCCGCCCGGCCCTTCGCCCCGGAAGCCGCCCCCACCCCCGCCGCCCCCCTCCTCGCGGTCGCGGCGGACCGTCACCCGGGTGCCCCGGATGCGGGTGCCGTTCATCGTGTCCACGACGTAATCGGCCGCGTCGTCCGGGACCTCGACCAGGGCGAACCGGTCGGCCATGTCGATGGTGCCGATGTCGTGGCCGGGCAGCCCGGCCTCGTTGGCGATGGCCCCGACCAGGTCCCGCGGGGTGACGCCATCCTCCCGGCCGACGCTGAAGAACAGCCGGGCCGAGCCGGGCCGGGTGGACGGCCGGGGGCGGAACGGCATCGGGCCGCGGTCCGGCTGGCCCTGGAACCCGCCCCGGTCCTGCCCCTGCCCCTGGAAGCCCCCGCGGTCCGGCTGCCCCTGGAACCCGCGGTCGGGCGGGCCGCCGTAGCCGCCCCGCTCCTCGTTCCCGTAGCCGCCCCGCTCTTCACCACCATAGCTACCCCGGTCCGGCTGGCCCTGATACCCGCCGCGGTCCGGCGGACCCGGGTACGGGCCGCGGTCCTCGCGCTGGGGGTACGGCCGGCGGTCGTCCCGGAACCGGGGTGGCCCGCGGTCGTCGTACCGGCCCGGCCCCCGGTCCTGGAACCGGGGCCGCTCCATCGGCGGGGGCGGGGTGGGAATCTCCTGCTCCTCGTGCTCGCCGTCCCCGGTCTCGGCCTGGTGGACCAGCTTCACCGCCGCCAGGGCGATGTCCATCACGTCGTGCTCGTCGGATAGGGCCTCGACCACTGCCCGGTAGGCGTCCAGCTCGCCGGCGGCGATGGCCTCCCGGACCGACGCCCGGACCCGCTCCATCCGCTTGGCCTTCAGGTCGGCCACGGACGGCACCCGGCCGACCTCGAGCTTCTGCCCGGTCGCCCGCTCGATGTTCCGCAACAGCCGGTGTTCCCGCGGCTCGGCCAGGGTGATCGCCGTCCCCTCTCGGCCGGCCCGCCCGACCCGGCCGATCCGGTGGACGTACTGCTCGGTCTCCATCGGGATGTGGTAGTTGACCACGTGGGTGAGGTGTTCCACGTCCAGCCCGCGGGCGGCCACGTCGGTGGCGACCAGGAGGTCGGCGGTCCCAGCCCGGAAGAGCCGCATCACCCGGTCCCGCTGCTCCTGCGACATCCCGCCGTGCAGCGACTCCGGCCGGTAGCCCCGGGCCGAGAGGGTTTGCGTCAGCTCGTCGACCTCGTTGCGGGTACGGCAGAAGACCAGGGCCGCCGGCGGGGCCTCGACATCGAGCACCCGGGCCAGGGCCGCCAGCTTGTACGGCCGGGGGACGACGTAGGCCACCTGCCGGACCTTCGGCATGGTCCCGGGCGTCACCTTGTTCTGGGCCACCCGGATGGTCGTCGGGTTGGACAGGTGCCGCTTGGCGATGGCCTCGATCCGCGGCGGCATGGTGGCCGAGAAGAGCATCGTCTGCCGCTCCTTCGGCGTTGCCTGCAGGAGGGCGTCGATGTCCTCGGCGAACCCCATGTCGAGCATCTCGTCGGCCTCGTCGAGGACGGCGATCGACACGCCGGACAGCTTCAGGGTGCCCCGGCCGAGGTGGTCCAGTGCCCGCCCGGGGGTGGCGACGACGACATCGACGCCGCGGTCCAGTGCCCGGGCCTGCTGGCCGAATGCGGCCCCGCCGTAGACCGGGATGACCCGGGTGTTGAACGCCCGGCCGTACTTGTGGACGGCCTCGGCCACCTGCATCGCCAGCTCGCGGGTGGGGACGAGGATGACGGCGGCCGGCTTCCCCTTGGCCCCGGTCTGGGCGAGCCGCTGCAACAGCGGCAAGGCGAACGCGGCCGTCTTGCCGGTCCCGGTGGCGGCCAGCCCGATCAGGTCCTTGCCCGCCAGCAGCGGCGGGATGGCCTCCCGCTGGATCGGGGTCGGCTCCTCGTACCCGAGGCCCGTAATGACGGCCACCAGCTTCGGGTCGAGGCCCAGCCCGGCGAACTTCGATTCGCCGTCGGCCTTGGGGCCGTCCGGTTGAGCCGGGCGGGGGGTTTCGGCTTGGGGCGAGCGGGGGGTATCAACCCCCCGGTTGACGGGGGCTGCTTCGGCCGGCGGCGCGACCGATTCCGGCGGGCGGCCGGCGTCGGCCGGCTGTTTCGGCTGCTCCGCCACCGGCATCGGGGGCGGGGTCTCCGTGGCGAACCGCGGCGGGACGGCGTCCGCGGCCGGTTCCGGCGGCGGGGTGGTCGTGGTCGGATCGGCGGTCAGCTCGGTCGGTGTGTCCGTGTCGTTCATGGTGTCGGTTCCCGGCACAGGTTCCCCACGGACAACGCCCGTCTTCCGCAGTGCAACCGTGAACTGTGAATGATAGCAAAACGTGTTCCCGGTGTCCGCCGGGGACCGCGGATTGGGTCACCATAAGATGAGGGGATGACCCACTACAACCTGCCCGCCGGCGGGCGGCTGCCGGCCGTCGGCCTCGGCCTGTGGAAGGTGCCGAAACCCGCCGCGGCCGGGCTGGTCCGGCAGGCCATCGCCGCCGGCTACCGGCACCTGGATTGCGCCTGCGACTACGGCAACGAGGCCGAGGTCGGCGAGGGGATTCAGGCGGCCCTGGCGGACGGCCTGTGTCGGCGGGACGAGCTGTTGGTCACGTCGAAGCTGTGGAACACCTACCACGCCCGGGACCACGTCCGCCCGGCCGTCGAGCGGTCGCTCAAGGACCTGCGGCTGGACTACCTCGACCTCTACCTCGTCCACTTCCCGATCGCCCAGGCGTTCGTGCCGTTCGAGGAGCGCTACCCGCCGGGCTGGTTCTTCGACCCGGGGAACCCGCAGGCCGGGATGAAGTTCGCCCCGGTGCCGTTGGCCGAGACGTGGGCGGCGATGGAAGGCCTCGTCGCGGCCGGGCTGGTCCGCCACATCGGCGTCTGCAACTACGCGAGCGGCCTTCTCCGCGACCTGCTCGCCTATGCCACGGTCAAGCCGGCCGTGTTGCAGGTCGAGCTGCACCCGTACCTGACGCAGGACAAGCTGGTTCGGTTCGCTCGGGAGAATGGCATCGCGGTGACGGCCTTCTCGCCGCTCGGGGCACGCTCCTATCACCCGATCGGCATGGCCGACACGGGCGAATCGGTCCTGGACGAGCCGGTCGTGGTGGCTGCGGCCCGGCGGCTCGGGAAGACGCCGGCCCAGGTGCTGTTGCGGTGGGGCGTGAAGCGGGGCACGGCGGTGGTGCCGAAGACGGCCCGGCCGGACCGGCTGCCCGAGAACCTGGCCGTGTTCGACTTCGAGCTAACGCCGGAAGAGATGGCCGCCATCGCGGGGCTGGATCGGAACCGCCGGTTCAACGACCCCGCCGTCTTCGGCGAGAAGGCGTTCAACACCTTCTGCCCGATCTACGATTGACCCGGGGCCGCCCATGCGGAACTTCGACAACCTCACCGAGCGGGAGGTGCTGGCCCTGGCGATCTCGCTCGAAGAAGAGGACGCCCGTATCTACGACGACCTGGCGGCCGCCCTCCAGAAGGAACACCCGGAGGCGGCCGACGAGTTCCGCCGGCTCCGGGCCGACGAGGACGGCCACCGCCACCGGCTGCTCGACCTGTTCCGCGAGCGGTTCGGCGACCACGTCCCGCTCGTCCGCCGTCACCACGTCCGCGGGTTCGTCCACCGCGAGCCGGTCTGGCCGGACCGCCCGCCGACCCCGGACGAGGCCCGGAGGCGGGCCGAGCTGATGGAGGTCGAGACCCGGCGGTTCTACGAGGCGGCCGCCGCCCGCGCGACCGACGCCCGCACCCGGCAACTGCTCGGCGACCTTGCCGAGGAGGAACGCAAGCACGCCCGGGTGGCGGAGGCCCTGCCCACCACCGCCCCCGAGGACGACGCGGCCGCCCGGCGGAAGCTGTTCGTGTTGCAGGTGGTCCAGCCCGGGCTGGCCGGGCTGATGGACGGGTCGGTCTCGACCCTGGCCCCGCTCTTCGCCGCCGCGTTCGCCACCCGGAACAGTTGGGACACGTTCCTGGTCGGGCTGGCGGCCAGCCTCGGGGCCGGGATCAGCATGGGCTT
Organism: Gemmataceae bacterium; assembly: GCA_019747685.1. Taxonomy (GTDB): domain Bacteria; phylum Planctomycetota; class Planctomycetia; order Gemmatales; family Gemmataceae; genus Urbifossiella. Next base: position 14,214 of record JAIEQN010000347.1, on the reverse strand, counting down.
CGCCGAGGCCCTGTCCGATGACGGCAGCCTGACCGGCCGGGGCCGGCCGTTCGCCCGCGGGTTCGTCTGCGGGCTGATGACGACAGTGGGCGGGATCGGCCACACCCTGCCGTACCTGATCCCGGACTACCGGGTCGCCACCTGGCTGGCGGTGGCGGTGGTGCTGGTCGAACTGGTCGTGATCGCCTGGGTCCGGCACCGGTTCATGGACTCGTCCTGGGGCCGGAGCCTGTTCCAGGTCGTCCTCGGCGGGCTGCTCGTCTTCCTGACCGGGGTGCTGATCGGGAGCTCGTAAGTCTGACGGACGCCCGAGCTGGATTGGTTTGGTTCGGCAACCCACACACCCTGCGGCCGAAACAATGAACACGGTCAGAATGACCATCCGGCTCACCGGGGCGGGCAGGCCAGGACCAGCGCCGATGCGGCCCAGCCGGTCGCCGAGGAGGAAATGAACTGGTCCTTCCCGTGCGGGAAGCCGCCCTCGAAGTACGGCTGGAACGGCACGCTCCGGGTCTTGACGTGCCACGACCCGTCGGGCAACTGGGTCCGGAGCAGGAACGCGACCCCGCGGGCGTAGGCCGGGTGGTCGGCCGGCAGCCCGCCGGCCCGGTGCAGGGCCACCAGCGCCGTCCCGGTGGCGTAGGCGTCGGCGGCCATATCGTCCTTCTGGCCCCAACCGCCGTCGGCCCGCTGGGTCTTCAGCAGCTCCCACGCGGCGGCCGCGATCTCCTTCTCGTCGGCCCCGACCTCCTTCAGCCCGAACAGCCGGTAGACCCGGTCCTCGGTGTCCTTGGCCGGGGTCTTCAGGAGCCAGCCGCGGGCCGCCGCGATCCGCTTCTCGGCCCGCTCCTGCTCCGGGGCCGGCGTCCACACCCGCAAGGCCCGGGCGGCGAGGTAGGTCGTGGAAAAACTGCTCGCCTCGGTCGGCGGACGGGACCCGCTGACCCGCCAGTGCTCGCGATCGGGCTGCGTTTTGAGCAGGTATTCGACCACGGCCGCGGTGGTGTCGTCCGGGTGGTGGCCGGCCAGCTCCAGGGTGTACAGGGCCGTCGCAGCGGTGTCGGCCGCCCCGCCGGTCCCCTCGCCCTTGCGGAACTTCTCGGCGTTCGACCCGAGGAACGCGGCGACGTGCTCGGCCTGGGCGGTGAACACCTCGGCCGGCGGGCCGAACCCGCGGTCCTTCGCTGCCGCGAACGCCAACAGCGGGTACGTCTGGTTGTGGCAGCCGAAGCACGACTTCTGGTCGACGTGGCCTTCGGCCGCGGCCCGCAACAGGGGCATGGCCTTGTCCGCCGCGGCCCGGACGGCGGCCGGTGTCGCCGTGGCCGGGAGGGGCGGAAGGACGAGGACGACGAACGGGGCAACGACGGGGATCATCGGCGTCTCCGAGCGAAGCACAGGCCGGGCGGCCTGTGCCACCAGGAAACCTGCTTAGGTGGCACAGGCCGCCCGGCCTGTGCTACACTACTTCCGGAACAAGAGCCCGTTCGGGACGATCAGGGTCCGGGCCGTACTCTTCGACGACACGCCCAGGAAGACGAAGGCCATCTCGTCGGTCGTCTGCTCGCCGTACCGGACCGGGACCGGCGGGACGCTCGGGTTGAGCGGGTTGTCGGCCGAGTTGTCGTAGGTCGCCCGGACGGTCAGGATCGTGTCCTTCGGCAGGTTCAGCGGCTCCTTCAACTCGTACTGCTCCTGCCAGTTGTAGTCCCAGGCCGGGATGCGGATGATCGTGAAGTCCTTCTCGCCCGGCGGGGTGGCGGTCAGCTCGATGTCCTTACCGAGCAGGTGCATGTGCGGGACGACCCGGTAGGCGGTCACGTCGGCCGTCAGCTTCCACTGCCGCTCGACCTTGTGGGCCTTCTCGCCCGGCGGGATCGGCGGGGTGATCGCCCGGAGCATGCCGGCCAGCGGCACCGTTCGGTACAGGTCTGTCGCCGGCTTCTTGGCGAAGTACAGGCCGATCTTGGTCCGGTCGCGTTCTTCCTTGCCGGTCCGGTGGTAGTGGGTCTGGACGCACACGTCGCCGCCCTTGGGCAGCTTCTGGGCAACCCCGTCGGGCAGGAACTTCGGCAGCATCCCGGGGGCCCAGCCGCCGAGGAAGTAGTTCGGGTCCGGGCGGAACCCCCAGCCCATGCCGACGGCGTACCCCGGGCCGCGGTCCGGGGCGTTCGGGTCGGCCTTGGCCGCGGCCGCCTCCTGCATCTTCCGGGCGGCCCCGGTCACGTCCACCACCTGCAACGTGTGGTGGACCACCCGGGGGTTGCCCGGCCGGACCTCGATCGCGGCGATGTCCTTGTCCTCGGGCAGGTTCGTCGGGAAGACCTGGACCCGGAACAGGTCCTTGCCGCTGGGGGCGACGACCGTGTCGGCCGGGGCTTCGAGGATCAGGTCGGGCTCGCCCAGGGTCCAGCCGTCGGTCCAGGTCGGGGCCGGCGGGGCGTCCTTCGGGTCGCCCTCCGGCATCCCCTGGGCCACCCAGTACTCCAGGGTCTGCCGGGCCGCCGCCGGCAGCGCCCGCCCGCCGGCCAGGAGCGGGTTCGGGGCGGGCTTCCACGGCGGCATCCGCCCGGCGTGGATTTCCGCCAGGCTCGTATCCGCCCACCGGGCCGCCGACTTGTAGGTCGTTAGCGCGAACGGCCCGACCTGCCCCGGCCGGTGGCAGCTCTGGCAGTGGGCCTGGAGGACCGGCAGCACGTCCTTGTAGAAGGTGACGGGGGCGGCCGCGTCGGCGGCCTTCTCCGCGGCCGGGACCGGGCAGCCGAACGCCTTCGTCTCCGATACCGTCACCGGCTTGCCGGACAGCAGTTCGTCCAGGGCCGCGACCAGGTCGTGTCGGGTAACGATGGCCTTCGGTTTCAGCCGGCCGACGTACCCGTCGTCGATCCGCCCGCGGTAACGGACGACCCGCTTGTCATCCAGGACAACCACTTCCGGCGTCACCTTCGGCCCGAGGGCTGAGACGGCCGCGTGCTGCGGGTCGCGGAGGACGGGGAAGGCCAACTTGTATTCCTTCGCGTAGGCGGCGAGCTGTTCGGCGGTCGTCTCCGGGTCGGGGACGATGCCGACCACCCGGACGCCCTTGTCGGCGTACTTCGCGACCAGGTCGTTGATGGCCGGCAGGTAGCCGTTGGACATCGGGCAGTCGGTCGCCAGGAAGGCGACGACGATGGCCTTGGCGGCGGTATCGGCCAGCACCGACGGCTTGCCGGCGGCGTCGGTCAGGGTGATCTCACCGACCGGCTTCGGCTCGGGCGGGGCGGTCGTTCCGCCGACCCCAAGCAGGGCGACAACGAGTCCGGCCAACACCACCGGGGTGCAGCGTGTGGCGGTCATGGGCTTTCGCCTCCGAAGAGAGCTACCACCCCATTCTACGATCCGCCCGGCCGGGCGGTTTCGGCCGGCCATCTGACGTAGCACCAGCCGGGCGGGACGCTACCATAGCAACACCCGTCGCCCGGCGGGGTTCCGGCACGGAGGCGGCCCGTGAGACGCGGCGGATGGATCATCGCCGGGCTGGCCGTCGCCGGCCTCGGGGCCGGGGGGCTGGCGGTCTGGGCGACTTGGCCGGCGTCGGTCCCGCCGCCGGACTGGGCCGCCGAGTACGACACCGAGGCCCGCCCGCCGGAGCAGATCGCCCCGGGCACGGTCGTCGGCACGTCGGCCCCGGAGGGGTGGTCGCACCTCGTCATCAAGAGCCTCCCCCGGGTCCGCGAGGACCAGCGGGCCGGGCTGCCGTCGCTGACGGTCGAAAAGGCGTCGTGGATGTTCACGGTCTTCGCGGCCGATGTCGTGCCCGAGCAACACGGGCCGCACGCCCGGTATCGGCTGCGGGCCGCCGGCCTCGGGCTGGGGGCGGCGGCGAAGGGGAAGGGCGACGTGGTCCTCACGTCCGACACCGGCCGGAAGCTCGGGGCCGAGATGGGCTTGTTCGGCGGGCTGATCCTGGACAAGGGCTACGAGGTCCAGCGGCGGGCGGTGGTCGCCGTCCTCGGCCCGACGATGGGGCTGGTCGATACGCCCGTGTGGTTCAAGTGCGGGGTGGGGAACAAGCTCATCCGCTACCGATACGCCCTCTTGCCGGACCCGGCGACTGGTCGGCTGGACATCCTGATGTGGTCGCTCGGGGCCGACGGGGCGAGCTGCGGCGCCTTGGCCGAGGTCGTCCGGATCGCACCGAACACCATCGACGCGGCCGAGCTGGTCGTCGATCGAACGAAGGTGAATGCCTTCGGGGCCCCGTCGGAGGACGCCTTCGCGGTCGAGAGGTTCCCACCCGGGAAGCGGCAGCCGCTCCCGCCGGACCTCCGGCCGTTGGCTGCCCAGACCCGGTTCACCCCGGACCAAGCTCGCGAACTGGAACGCCGGTTGCGGGCGTTACCAGACTCGTAGTCGGGGATTAACCGGGGCACGCGGATGACGCGGATTCGAGGACGCGGCGAACACGCGGATCAAAACATCATCATGATTTCGATCCGCGTCCGTCCGCGCTGAAATCCGCGTCATCCGCGTGCCCGCCATTGTTACGCCGAATTTCTCGGAAGGAATCGACATGCTCCCGCTCGTCCTCTCCCTGACACTCGCCGCCACGGCCAGCCACGAGGCCGAAAACCCACTCTACAAGTCCCTGCTCGACCCCGGGCTGACGGTCGGCCCGGACCTGCGGGTCAAGCTCCCCCCGCCGGTCATGCCGGACGGCTTGGACGCGGCCAAGCAGAAGGCCGTCATCCAGCAGGTCATCGGGGCCGACTACGACTACGCCGAGTTCACCCGCAAGTCAGTCGTCGCCCCGAGCCTGCTCCGCATCCGGGACGTGTCGCCGTCCGACCCGAAGGCCCCGTCCCGCGGGGTGGACGTGTACTTCGTCGCCTACGGCGACCTGAAGGCGACCGACGACGAGAAGTTCCTCGACCGGCTGGTCAACACCGGCAAGGGCGAAGGCAAGGCCCGCGGGCTGAACCGGGAAGAACTGGCCAAGCGGCAGATCGGCTTCAAGGAGGGGGACGAGAAGAAGGAGGGGTACGGGCAGGTCGAGTTCGACTTCTTGGAGAAGGTCCGGCTGAAGATCACCGGCCACGCCATGTGGTCGAAGACGGCCGATTCGGTGGTCGCGGCGGCCGAGATCGACCCCCGGTTCCGGGGTGACCCGGAGTTCCCGAACGAGTGGCGGCCGATCGTCGCCGAGGGCGGGGCCAAGAAGGTCGGGCCGCCGCAGCCCTACGGCGGCGGCGGGATGTACCTGAAGATCACCAAGCTGGCCGAGCCGGGCGGGGCCCTGTTCGTCGAGCAGCACATCGTCTTCGCCGAGCCGACCGGCTGGTTCGACGGGGCCAACCTCTTGCGGTCGAAACTGCCGCTGGTGGTCCAGAGCAACGTCCGGGACATGCGGCGGGAGTGGACGAAGTGGTCGCCCGGCAAGTGACCGTCAGCCGGCGGTGGTGCCTCGGCTTGGTGGCACCGGCCTCCCGGCCTGTGCAGGGGAACACAGGCCGGGAGGCCGGTGCCACCAGGATCATTCGGCGTCAGCCGGCGGCCGCGTCCGGGACCGGCGACCAGACCGCCGGCCCGTCCGAGACGACCCGGCCGTCCCTCATCCGGATGACCCGGTCGGCCCGGTCGGCCACCTCCGGGCTGTGGGTGACGATCACCAGGGTCAGCCCGCGGTCCCGCTGCATCGCGGTCAGCAGGTCGAGGACGTGGGCGGCGTTGTCCGAGTCGAGGTTCCCGGTCGGCTCGTCGGCCAAGAGCAGGGCCGGGTCGTTGGCCATCGCCCGGGCCAGGGCCACCCGCTGACGCTCGCCGACGGAGAGCTGCTTCGGCCGGTGCCCGGCCCGGCGGGCCATCCCGACCAACTCCAGCAGGGCGTCGGCCTTCTTCTCCCTCTCCCCGGCCGTGAGCGGCGGCCCCTCGAACATCGGGACCTGGACGTTCTCCCTGGCGGTCAGGGTCGGCAGAAGGAAGAACGACTGGAAGACGAACCCGATCTGCCTGGCCCGGAAATGGTCCAGGTCGGTCCGCTTCGACAGCCGCTCGCCCCGGAAGAGGACCTCGCCCCGGTCCGGCCGGTCGAGTGCCCCGAGGACGTTGAGCAGGGTGCTCTTGCCGCACCCGGACGGGCCGGTGACGGCGACGTACTCCCCGGCCCCGACCGCCAGGGACACCCCGTTCAGGGCATGGACCTGCCCGTCCGGGTAGGTCTTGGACACGTCCTCGGCCCGGAGTAGCACGTCGGTCACGGTCGTCGGCCCCCGTACACGGCCTGGGTCCCAACTCGAAACGTTAAACTCGAAACTCGAAACTTCAATCGTGCCGGATGGCCTCGGTCGGCAGCAGCCGGGCCGCCCGGATCGACGGGTACAACCCGCCGAGTAGGCCGATGGCCAGGGTGATGCCGAGACCCTCGGCCATCACCACCGGGGCGATCCCGCCCTCGATGAACCCGTTCACCTGGGGGAACCGGGTCAGGGCGTAGCTGGCGGCCACCGCCCCGGCGGTGCCGACCGCGGCCGCCGCCAGGCCCAACAGCAGCGCCTCACCGAGGATCATCCGGACCACCCGCCCCGGCGGCCAGCCGACCGCCCGGAGGATGCCGATCTCCTGGGTCCGCTCGATGACCGACATCACCATCGTGTTCAACATGCCGATGACGCCGATCAGCATCCCCATCGCCGACACCATCCAGGACAAGGCCCGGACGATCTTCAGGTGGGTGACCGAGTCGACGTAGTTGTCCGGGGTGCGGGCCGTCAGCCGGACCGACGGGTCGTGCGGGTCCCGCAGGGCCTCGACCGCCGCCTTCACGGCCTCGACCTCGGCCGTCGACCCGGGCGAGGCTTTGGCCACCCGGACGGAGAAACCCGTCACCTTCTTGCCGGTCAGCTCCCGGGAGTCGTCCAGGGTCATGGTGACGGCCCCGTCTTCGAACACGACGAAGCTCTTGTACACGCCCACCACCTCGTAGGTGGCGTCGGACCCGAGCCGGATGGTGTCGCCGACGCCCTTGCCGAGGTTCCCGGCCAGGGTGCTGCCGAGCATCACCTTGCGGTTGTCGCCGGGCTGGAGTTTGCGGCCGGCGACGATCTCGATGTCGTCGAACGCGGCGTTGTCCGGCCGCCACCCTTGCAGCATCACCTGGTCGGTCCGGCCGGTGTCACGGGTCAGGTTGAACACGTCGACCACGGCATCGTCTACTCCGACGACCCCGGGGATTTGCCGGGCCTGGTCGACCAGGTTTTGGTCGAAGTCGCTGTTCAGGTCACTCCCTTTGCCGGCCTGGGTGACGACCAGGTCGATCCCTCGCTTGACGAACGACTGCTCGACCGAGGCCGCGACGTTGTGGCTGATGCCCAGCAGGGCGACCATGCTGCCGACCGCGACCGACAGCCCGAGGACGGTCAAGGCCGTCCGGACCGGCCGGCGGAGCAGGTTCTTGGCCAGGAAGGTGACGAAGTACATCGGTACATACCCGCACAGGCCGGGAGGCCTGTGCCACCAGATCATCTTACGGTTTGGTGGCACAGGCCTCCCGGCCTGTGCAGAGCCTGCCGAGGTGCCGGCGGACGGCCTCGGTGAACCCGGCGGTGTTGTCCAGCATGGCCAGGTGGCGGGCGGCCGGGATCACCTCGGCCGTACAGTTCGCCAGGTTCGCCTTCAGCCACCGGCACGTCGCCAGGAACGGCGAGTACTCGTCGTACAGGGCCACGACCGGTTGCCGGACCGAAGCGATGACCCCGGCGGTCAGCCCGGCCACGGCCATTACGTCCTCGCCGCAGGTCGTCTCGGCCAGCGGGGCGAGCTGTCGCAGCCAGCCCTTGCCGAACGCCCCGTAGATTGCTTCCAGTTCCTTCATCTTCTCGGGCGGCAGGTCGGCCGCGGCCCGGAACAGCCGGCCGAAATCGACCGTTCCGCCGAGGTCCGCCCCGACCCTCCCGAACGTCTCCCGCAGATCACTCCACAGGGCCATCTTGCCGAAGTTCGGCTCCTCGTCCCGCAGCCCGGGGAAGAACGAGTCGGACAGGATGACCCCGGCCACCACCTCCGTGGCAAGGGCCGCCGCGTGCAGGGCGGTCACCCCGCCGAAGCTGTGGCCGACCAGCACCGCCGGGCCGAGGTCGAGGGCCGCGTGGAGCTGCCGAAAGTCCTCGGCCATGTCGGCCGAGGTGTACCCGGCTGCCGGCCGGTCGCTCGCCCCGTGGCCGCGGAGGTCGTAGGTGGTGACCCGGTAGTCGGCCGCCAGCGCGTCGACCAGCCCGCTGAACGCCCAGACGGCCTGGTTGCTGGTGACGGCGTGGACCAGCACCACGTCCGGCCCGTCGCCGGCCTGCTGGTAGAACAACCGGATGCCGTTCACCGCCACGTCGGGCATTTGGACGTGCGGGCCGGAGGCCCGCGCTCCAGTCAGGACAGGTTCGATCGCAGGAACTCGACCAGCTCGCCGATGGCGATGTCGTCCGCCCTACGGTCGCGGAGGCCCTTCAGGAACGCCCCGAACGGCAGCCTCCGGCCGTAGTGCTGTTCCAGCCGCTCGGCCAGGACGACGAGGTCGATCGACGCCAGCCCGAGGTCGGCGAACACCCGGGTGTCGGCTGACACCGCGTCCGGGAAGTCGCGGTCGGGGAACGTCCGCCGGACGACGGCGTCGAGGTCGGCCAGGACGTGCTCGGGCGGTCTCATGCCGGCACGCAGGTCGTGGTGGCGACCACCACATCGCCCGTCCGGGCGGTCTGAGCCCGGACACGGCTCCCGTTAGGGTACGGGTCGGACGCGCCGGGCGTAACCGCGACGGCCGCCGAACCGGTCGCCGGGTCGACCGCGGCGACGGTACAGTCCGTGGGATCGATTCGCAGGGCGTCGGCCACCGCCCGGCGGGCGGCCGCCTCCCGGGCCGCCCGCTCGGCCGCCGCGTCCGCCTTCTTTGGCAGCAGCTCCAGGGCGATGCCGACCCGCTCGGCGAAGGCCGAAAAGGCCGCCACCTTCCCCCCGGCGACCGCCACCGCCACCGGCGGGAACGGGTCGGCCTCCGCATCACCCCGCGGGCGGATAGTGTACCCGCCGTCCGGGTCGACCTCGGCCTCCATGTCGGCCGGGAAGGTTGCCACGTCGTGCCGGGCGTGCCAGGCCGCCCGGACCGCGTCCTTGGCAGCCAGCCGGCCGAAGAACCAGTCCGAACGGTCGGCGTCGGTGCCGGCGAGGGCGTTGTACTCGGTGGTCTCCCGGGCGGTCATCGTCACCCGCACCCCGGACGCCCGCAGGACCGGCTGCTGGAGGTCGGCCGGCGGGCTGATCCAATAGCACCGGGCGTCCGGGCGTCCGGGCGGCTCGGCCGCGGGCAGCCGGGTGGTCAGGAAGTACTGGTCCTTCGGGCCGAAGAAGTTCACGTCCCCGAACGGCAAGTAGAACCGCCAGTACCCGGCCCCGGTCAGCCGCAGCCAGACCCGCCCGTCCGGGCCGAACAGCTCGACCCCGTGCCGGACCTGCCGGGCCGTTTCCTCCTCGTTGTGGCCGCGGAGGAGCAGGTGCGACCCGACCGGCGGGACCGGGCCGAAGAACTCGACCGCGTGAACGCCGATCGGCAGCAGGATGCGGCCGGTCCAGTCGGGCTGTTCGAGGTGCCAGGCCCCGAGGATGTGCATGGCGGCGTCGACCAGGACCGGGTCGATGACGACGGTCGGGTCCGGGTTCGAGGCGAACCAGCCGTCCCGCGGCTGGACTTCGAGTGTCCCTTCGATGCCCTCGGCCCCGCACCGGCCGAGCGACCGGATCATCTGGAATAAGGGGCCGTGGAACATGTTCCGCCGCAGGTCTTCGACGGCGGATCGGCACGGCCGTTCCCCGGTCAACTCGAACGGCAGCGGGGCCGGCGGGTCGGGGTACTGATCCGCCAGCACGACGACCGCCTCGCACGCGACCTTCCCGGCCGCGTCCCGGTGGAACGAGTTGCCGAGGTCGCGGACATCGGCCTTGACCTGCACCTCGCCGGTAGCCGGATCGACCGCGGCGACCGCCGCCCGGACTTCGAGCTTCGTCGGCTCCGGGTCGAACGGCAGCCAGCGGGAGAGGCGGATGTTCCGGATCGCCGTGACGACCTTCCCGGGGGCCAAGAGCGACGCCGCCTCGGCCATCGCCTCCAGGCTGAACGTCATCGGCAGGACCGGCAGACCGTTCTGGGCCGGGTCGGTCCGGCTGACCCCCCGCCCGCCGAGGGTGTGGTCGTCGGCGTACCGGTCCTCGCGCTCGTCCATGACGCGGCGGAACGTGATGTATGAACCCGGCTCGTGCTCGATGACCTCGCCGACGAGGCAGTAGGGCGCTTGCACAGGCATTCCCGCCTGTGCCGGACCGGCCCCGGCCAGGAACGCCCCCATCACCTCCCGCTGCACGTCGAGGAACTGCTCCATCGCGGCGAGGTAGTCGCCCATCACGTCGGGTGCCGAGGCGAGCCCGCCCGCGGCTGCGGGCGGGCTCGGGGTCGGCTCCCATTCCACCCGGTACGTTTCCCGGTGGGCGTACAGGTGCCCGAGGTTGATCGGCACGTGGTGGGCGACGAGCTGGCCGACCAGATGGTTGATCTGGGTCGGGCCGCTCCTGCGGGGGACGTTGGCCGGGATCGCGGCGAACGGCCGGCCCCGCAGGATGTCCTCGACGAACGCCGACAGGTTCCCCCGCGGCCCGGCCTCGACGAACACCCGCACCCCGTCGGCGTACATCCGCTCGACCAGCCGGGTGAACGCGACCGGATGCACCCAGTGGTTGACGAACAGGTCCCGGGCGGCGTCCGGGTCGGGCGGGAACGGCTCGCCGGTCGAGCACGAGTAGACGGGGGTGTGCGGGTCGGCGAACGGGACCGGGGCGAACAGCTCCCGGAACGGCCCCATCCACGGCTCGAACAGCGGGGTGTGGTACGGCCGGCGGAACGGCAGCCTCTCGGACAGCACGCCCCGGTCGTTCAGCACCGCCTCGACCCGGGCGACGGCCTCGGCCGGGCCGACCGCGACGCACTGGTGCGGGCAGTTGTCCATCGCCACCAGGACCGCCCCGCCGGCGACGGCCGCGGCGGTCTCGTCCACGGCGGCCTTACCGGCCCCGACGGCGAGCAGGACGACCTCCGGCCCGCCGGCCGCGTCCTCCTGACGCTGCATCAGGTCGAGCGTCTCGACCAGCCGCGACCCGAGCATCTCCTCCGACCGCATCGCCCCGGCGGCCAACAGGGCGGCGATCTCCCCGGCCGAATGCCCGGCGACGGCGGCGACCGGGAGTTGCAGATTCCAAAGGACCTTGATAACGGCGAGGTCCGCGAGCAGCACGCCGAAGATCGACGGCCCGAGCTTCCGCAGCTCGGCCTCGGCGGCGGCCTTCTGGTCGGGGGTGGCGTCCGGCGGCAGGTGGAGGACGCGGCGGAGCGAGTCGTCCGGCCGGCCGGCCTCGGCGGCGAGTTGGTCGCACCAGGCGAACGTCTCTTCGACCTCCGGGAAGACCCCGCACAGGTCGGCGAGCATGTCCGGGTACTGGGCGCCTTCGCCGGGGAAGAGGAGGGCGACGGTGCCCTGCTCGGCGAGTGGCTCGGCGAAGAAGTAGACGCCGTTCGCGTCCCGGACCTGCTTGACCTTCGGGTCGGCCAGCCGGTCGGCGGCCCGGCGGAGCCTGGCGGCCAGGTCGGCGGCCGAGCCGGACACGACCGCCAGCCGGGACCCGCCGGGGGCGAGATCGACGGCGAGCGTGCCGGCCAGGTCGGGTAGGGCGGTATCGGGGTGGGATTCGACGAATGCCGCGAGGGAACGGGCGCGGTCCGCGAGGGCCGCCCGGTCGGCGGCCGCGAGGACGAACAGCTCGGAGTCCCAGCCGGTCGCGGGGGTGGCGGCCGGCGTGGCGGTCTGGGTGGCGGTCATGGGTCGGCTCAGCCCCCGGCCCCGGCGGCGATCGGGTAGTTCTTCGGCCCGGTCGGGGCGGCCGGCAACTTCGGGGCGGCGGCCTTGGCCGGCCGCGGGGCCTCCGTTCCGCCGGCGACCACGACCTCCGGCTCGCCCTTCGCCCCGTAGACGACTTCGTCCACGGCGAAGGCGGCCCCGACCGCCGGCTCGATCAGCTTCAGCCCGCGGGCGACCAGGTGCTTCTGGAGGTCGGCCACCATCCCGACCTCGGCCCACGGCCCCCAGGCGACCGACACCACCCGCCCCGGCCACCGCCGGTCGAGGTCGCAGGCCAGCTTCGACAGCACCTCGTTCGCGGCCGCGTAGTCGGACTGGCCGCGGTTGCCGTACCGGCTGGTGATCGACGCGAACACGGCGAAGAACTTGACCGTCTTCGGGTCGAGCTTACGGGCCAGCAGCAGGGCCGAATCGACCTTCGTACCCCACACCCGGTCGAACGACTCGGGCGTCTTGTCCCGCAGCAGCTTGTCCTCGATCACCCCGGCCCCGTGGACCACGCCGGCGATGCCACCGGCGGCGGTCAGCTCGTCAATCAGCCCGCCGAACGCGGCCGGGTCCCGCACGTCGACGGACCGATACTCGACCGTACTCCCGGCCGTCCGGATGGCCTCCAGGTTGGCGCGGATCTCCCGGTCCTTGACGAGCCGCTTGTACTCGACCTCGACGGCCACCGGGGCGGCCGGCTTGCCGTCGGCCTGGAGCCGCATCATGATCGCCGGCTTCAGCTCGGCGGCGGTCGTCAGCGGGGTCGTATCCGGGTGTTCGGCGACCGGCTCGGGCGAGCTGCCGACCAGCACCAGCCGCGGCTTGTACCGCTTCGCTAGCTCGAGGGCGACCCGGGCGGTGATGCCGCGGGCACCGCCGGTGATGAGGACGGTGGAGTCCGGGCCGAGTTCGACCGCCGGGCCGTCCTTCGCCAGCGGGCCGGGGTCGACCTGCCAGGTCACCCGGCGGTCGCCGTCGCGGCCGACCTCGGCGGGGCCGTCCGGCTCGCCGAGTTCGGCCAAAAGTTGCTCGACCAACCGGGGGGCCGGGGTCTCGGGGTCGAAGTCGGCGACCCGCACCGTCACCTCCGGCCACTCGTGGGCCAGGCACTTGGCGAACCCGGCGACCCCGCCGTGGCCGACCGAGAAGTCGGCCGGGAGGTCGCCGCCGAAGCCCATCGCCCCGCCCATGCCGGTAACGGCGAGGAGGACAGCCGAGCCGTTCTTGCCGGCGTCGCGGACGTCGGCCTCCAGCCCGCGGGCCAGCAGGTAGAGCGACTTCACCTCCCGCCGGGCGCGGTCGCCGGGCGATTCGCCCTCGGGCGGCTCGGCCAGCGGCAGCAGGTGGACCAGCCCGGACACCGGCCCGTAGGCGGCGTGGACGCGGGCGATCAGGTCGGCCACCGCCGCCGGGTCGGTCAGGTCGGCGGAATAGTCGTCTTGCTTACCCGCGACCGAGTGACGGACGAGGACCGTCGACACGTCGAGTTCGGACAGCCGGTCGGCCAGCTCCCGGGCCGTACCCTGCCGGTCGTCGGTGATGACCACGGCCCCGGCCGGCGGGGCGAACGTCGGGCGGTCGGACAGCGGGGCGTCGATCAGCCGGACGACCAGGCGTTGAACCTCGCCCTGCCGGGCGCCGGGGTGGAAGTCCAGGGCGGTCGGTTCGGCGGCCGGTGCCTCGGCCACGGGTGCGTCGTCGGCTACCTCGGCGAGGGCGGCCGAGACGTAGTCGGCGATCCCCCGCAGGGTCTTGAGGACCGACAGCTTTTCCATCTCCAGGTTCGGGGCCTTGCCGTTCGCCCCGGCCTCCAGCCCCTCGGCCAGCGCCCCGAGGACCTCAACCCGCTTGATCGAGTCGACCCCGAGATCGGCCTCCAGGTCGAGGTCGATGCTCAGCGCCTCCTTCGGGTAGCCGGTCCGCTCGCTGACCAGGTCGAGCAGCCGGGCCAGGAGGGCGTCCCGGTCGAGCGCGGCCGGCTTCGGGGCGTCGATCACCGCCACCACCGGGGCCGGCTCGGGCTTTGCGACGGCCGTAACGGCCGGCGACGGAGCGGGTGACGCGACCGAGGCCGGCTTCGGGGTCGGAGCCTGCGGCGGGGCGGCGAACCGGTTCACCACGGCCGGGGCCGGCAGCGGGTAGTGACCGTTGGCCGAACCGTTCCCGTTCGGGAGCGGGGCGTACCCGACGTTCGGGAGCGGCACCGGGCCGGGGGCGGCCGGGGCGGCCCCGAGGAACCCGAGCATCACGCTCCGCTGGGTGTCGAGGAACCGGGCCATCACGTCCTGGAACCGGGCCATCA
>JAIEQN010000907.1 GCA_019747685.1 Gemmataceae bacterium | reverse complement strand
CGGCCGAGGGCCACCCGCTGCTTCTCCCCGCCGGACAGGCCGCGCGGCCGACGCCCCAGCAGGTGCGTCAGCCCCAGCCACCCGGCCAGCTCCTCGGCCCGCTTGCCGACCGCCGTCGGCGGGTCGCCCCGCACGTCGAGGGCGAACCCGAGGTTGTCCCGGACGGACATGGTTCCGAACAGGGCCGCGTCCTGGGGGACGTAGCCGACGTGCCGGGCGGCCGGGGGCAGCCGGGTCACGTCCCGGCCGGCCAGCCGGACCGCCCCGCCGGCGACCGGCCGCAGCCCGGCGACCGACTCCAAGAAGGTCGTCTTGCCAGACCCGCTGCGGCCCATCAGGACGGCGTACCGCCCGGCCGGGACGGCGAGCGAGACGCCCGCGAGGGCGAACGCCCCCTGCCGGACGGTGAGGTCGCAGACTTCGATCATAAAGACTGGCCCGCTGATGACGCAGACCCCGGCGCAGATCGAATACAGATCAAGACAATGAATTTGTTCTGATCCGGCTTCATCTGCGCCGGGGTCTGCGTCATCAGCGGGCCAGTCTTCTCCGCGACTACGCCAGCATCTTCTCGACGACGTGGCCGTGGACGTCGGTGAGCCGGAAGTCCCGGCCCTGGGACCGGAAGGTCAGCTTCTCGTGGTCCAGCCCGAGCAGGTGCAGGACGGTGGCGTTCAGGTCGTGGACGTGGACCCGGTCCTCGACGGCGTTGAACCCCAGCTCGTCGGTGGCCCCCATGACCAGGCCCGGCTTGACCCCGCCGCCGGCCATCCAGACGGTGTACCCGTTCGGGTGGTGGTCCCGGCCGTCGTCCCCGCCCTGGACCATCGGCGTGCGGCCGAACTCCCCGCCCCAGATGACCAGGGTGTCGTCCAACAGCCCGCGCTGCTTGAGGTCCTTGACCAGGGCCGCGCTGGCCTGGTCCGTCTTCTTGCACTGGGCCTTCAGGCCGCCGACCAGCCCGCCGTGGTGGTCCCAGGCCTCGTGGAACAGCTCCACGAACCGCACCCCCCGCTCGACCAGCCGGCGGGCCAAGAGGCAGTTGTTGGCGAAGCTCGGCTTGCCCGGCTCGGCCCCGTACAGCTCCAGCGTTTCCTTCGTCTCCTTCGACAGGTCCATCAGCTCCGGGGCGCTGGCCTGCATCCGCCCGGCCATCTCGTAGGCGCTGATCCGGGCGGCGATCTCCGGGTCGCCCATGACGCCCAGCCGCTTGCGGTTCAGCTCCTTGATGGCGTCGAGCGAGTCCTTCTGCATCCGGGCGTCGACGCCCGCGGGGTTGCCGAGGAACAGGACCGGGTCGGACCCGGACCGGAAGACGGTGCCGGCGTGGGCGGTCGGCAGGAACCCGGCCCCCCAGCAGGCGTTCCCGCCGCTGGGCCCCTTGTCCCCGGACGAGAAGACGACGAACCCGGGCAGGTCCTTCGACTCGCTCCCGAGGCCGTAGGTGACCCACGCCCCCATGCTCGGGCGGCCGAACTGCTGGCTGCCGGACAGGGCCATGATCTGGGCCGGGGCGTGGTTGAAGGCGTCGGTGGCCATCCCCTTGACGAGGGCGATGTCGTCCACCACCCCCGCGAGGTGCGGCAGCAGCTCCGACAGCTCGGTCCCGTTCCGGCCGACCTTGTTGAACTTGAACTTCGGCCCGAGGAGCTTCGAGTTCGGGTTGATGAACGCGGCCCGGTACCCCTTGAGCAGTTCGGGCGGGGGCAGGGTGCCGTTGAACTTGGCCAGTTGTGGCTTGTTGTCGAAGAGTTCGAGGTGGCTGGGGGCCCCGCCCATGAACAGGTAGATGACCCGCTTGGCCTTGGGGGCGAAGTGGGGCTTCTTGGGGGCCGTCGGGTCGGCCGGGGCCTGCTCGGCGGCCCGCCCGGGCTCGGCCAGCAGGGCGTTCAGGGCGATCGCCCCGAGTCCGACCCCGCAGTCCTTGAGGAACCACCGGCGGGTGGCGTGGCGGTGCTGCTCGGCGTGAAGCTCGGACGCGAACATGCGGGGTCCTCGGGGTGATGCGCCGTTGTTCCGAATCGGTCAGACCGTGATCGTTCCCGCCCACCAGCCCTGGACGAACTCGCTCAGGTTGGGGGCGAGGTGTTTGAACTCTTGGTCGACGGGGTAAAGCGCCCAGACCCCGCGGTGCCCGTACCGGTAGCCGAAGAGGATGCCGTCCACGCCCGCCCGGCCGACCGCGAAGAAGCCCGCCCGCTGTTCGGGCCGGAGTTCGGACAGGGGGAGCACAACCCACGTTCGGGAGGCCTCGTCGTAATGGCCCCGCTCGGCCCAGCCGCCGGTAAAGTAGTCGTAGCAGTTGTACCCGGTCAGGTGGGTCAGGTACGGGGTGCGGCGGAGCTGGGCCAGGTGGTCGCGGAGGTTCCGCATCACCTCTTCGATCGTGAGCAGCCTCTCCGGGCGGGCCGTCGCGTCATCGCACCGGCGCTGCAATTCGTCCCGCCAGAGGCGGGCGGACGTCTCCGGCGTGCCGTCGAACCCGTCCACCGTACTGTCGAGCAAGAAGCTCCCGAACCCCTGTCGGACCTCATCCGGCAAGGACAACAGGTATTGGACGATCTCCACCGGCACACCTGGTACGGGCGTCGTCTCGAACACGAGCAGCGGGGCGTCCATGCTCACTTCCCCTTCGACTCGCGGTAGAAGACGTTCATGATCTCCAGCCCGGGGGACGGGCGGAAGGCGATCCGCCCGCGGCGGGCGTCGGCCGGGATCGCCACCACCTGTCGGTTCCACTTGCCGGGGGCCGGGGTCAGGGCGAGGATCTGGCCGCCGGCCTCCACCCCCATCCCCCGGGTGGCCTTCTCGGGGACCCGCCAGTCGTACACCAGCTCGCCGGGGCCGAACTCGCCGTCGGCCACCAGCGGGGTCGTCCCGGCCGCCTTCAGGACCCCGCCCGCGGCCGTCCAGGCGCCCTCCTCGGTCTTCCAGCCGGACAGGTCGAGACCGGTGAAGAGGCTTTTGTGCCCCTCCCGGACCTTGGCCACCTCGTCCGGCTTCGGGTTGGTCGAGGGCAGCTCCTTCAGCTTGAGGTTCCGGAAGTGGCACTCGGCCCCCTCGCTCTCCAGGGCCAGGTAGCCCTTGCGGGGGTTACACTTGCTGACCCCGGAGACCTCCTTGCCGTTGACGGAGAGCTTGATGGCCCCGTCGTTGGCCACGACGCGGTAGTGGTTCCACTGGCCCCCGCCCTTCACCCGGTCCTCGCTCGGCAGGCACCGCTCGATCCCCTTCGGGTGCGGCCGGTCGGGTACGCACTTGGCCCCCCAGATGGAGAAGATGTCGCCGTGGCTGGTCGCCCACCGGTCCTTCGGGGCGTAGTTGATGAGGACCTGGACCTCGATCCCGCGGGTGTACGGGGTGGCGACGGCCGGGAGCGGGTCGCCCCAGACGAACAGCCCGCTGTTGGCCATCTTCTCCGGCTCGACGTGCATCCACTCGAACTCCAGCTCGAAGTTCTCGTACTGCCGGTCGGTCCGGAGGAACCCGGTCGGGTCGCCGGTGGTGACGATCTCGTCGCCCTTGACGAAGAACGTCCCCGGGGCGCAGTTCACGTTCACCCAGCCGGACAAGTCCTTGCCGTTGAACAGCGGCACGAACCCGGGGGCCGACCTCGGCTCGTCGGCCCCGGCCGGGAGCGACGCGACTACGGCGGCGACGGCGAGCGTGAGAGCGACGGCGCGCATGAGAGGCCTCGATCGGGTAGGGTGTGTCGAGGCTCGCCCCCGGCGAGCCGACGACGCACCGGGCGATGCGTGGTGCGTCATCGCGGCCCGCGGACGGGCCGCTCGACACACCCTACGAACTCACTCCTTCGTGACCGTCTCGTCCAGTCCGGACGGCAGGCCTCGCCGGGCCGGCGGTCCGGCTCGACCCACCCTACGGGATCACTCCTTCGTCACCGTCTCGTCCAGGTTCAGCACCACCCGGGCGACCAAGGTGTAGGCCGCCCAGTCGGCCATCGACGCCCCGGCCGGCGGCTTCTCCTTGCCGTCCTTCTTGCCGGTGGCGACCTCGGCCGGGTCCGCCTCGCCGGCGGCGAACCGCTGCCGGTGCGTGTCCAGCAGCCCGGACAGGACGGCCAGCTCGTCGGCGTCCGGCTGGCGGCCGGTGCAGAGCCGGAACGCCAGGGTCAGCCGGTCGGCGTCGGACTTCCCGCCCTCGGCCAGTGCCCGCCGGCCCAGCGCCCGGGCGGACTCCACGAACACCGCCTCGTTCAGCCCGGTCAGGGCCTGGAGCGGCGTGTTCGTCCGGGCCCGCTTGACGCACGACGCCTCCCCGACCGGGGCGTCGAACACGGTCAGGGCCGGGTACGGGGTGGACCGCCGGCGGAACGTGTACAGCCCCCGCCGGTAGCGGTCGTCCCCCTTCGCCTCCGGCCACTCGAACGGGCCGTAGCTGTTCGGCGGCTGGAACAGGAACCGGGGGGCCGGGGCGAAGACGCTCGGCCCGCCCATCTTCGGGTTCAAGAGGCCGCTGGCCGCCAGGGCGATGTCCCGGACCACCTCGGCGTCCACCCGGAACCGCGGCCCGCGGGCCAGGAGCTTGTTCTGCGGGTCCTTCTCCAGGAGTTCGGGCGACACCTTCGACGCCTGCCGGTAGGTGGCCGAGGTGACGATCAGCTTGTGCAGGGCCTTGAGGGACCACGGTCGCCCAAGACCCCTCCCCCCGGCCCCCTCCCCCGCGGGGAGAGGGGGGGTAGAAGCGTCGTCGGTTTTCTCCCCTCCCCTCTCAGGGGAGGGGCCGGGGGAGGGGTTCTTACCCGGCTCCATGAACTCGCACGCCAGCCAGTCGAGCAGCTCCGGGTGGGTCGGCTTGTCGCCCTGGGTGCCGAACTCCTCGCTCGACGCCACCAGCCCGGCCCCGGAGTACGCCTGCCAGACCCGGTTGACGATCGCCCGGGCGGTGGTCGGCGACTTCGGGTCCGCCACCCACCGGGCGAACGTCAGCCGGTCCGGCTTGGCGCCCTTCGGCAGCGGGTGCAGGAAGCCGGGTACGCCGGCCTCCACCTCGTCGCCCGGCTTGAGCCAGTTGCCGCGCTTGAGCAGCCGCGTCGGCCGGGCGTCCTCCCGGGCCATGACCACGAGGGATTGCGCCCCCTCCGGCCACTGCCGCCAGAGGGCCTCGATCCGGTCGTTCGCCTCCCGGAAGTCCGGCACCGTCGTCCGCCAGTACCCGAACAGGGTGTCCACCTGGGCCGGGGTCCGCTTCTCGGCCGGGACCGCCAGCGCGTCCGCCACCCGGACCGGGAGCGGGTCGCCGAAGGGCACCGGGTCGCCGGTCACGCCCAGCCGGAACCGGCCGAGGTTGTTGTTCATGTGGTCGTCGCTGTTCCACCCGCCGTGCTTCTGGACGAGGTCGAAGTGGAGGGTGCCGCCGTCGGGCAGTTCGACCGGCTTGTCCGGGACGAACCAGGCCACCCGGGGGGTGTTCCGCCGGCCCGGCCCGGCGTCGATCCCCCAGGCGGTGTCGTCCTTCCCGTCGATGGCGAACGCCACCGGCCCGGTCACCCGCCGCTTCTTGCTCCTGTCGTCGAAGTTCTTTTCGAGTTCGCGTTCGGGGTTCGAGAAGTCGGCGGCCGCCCGGACGAACGTCACCTTCTGCTTCTTGCCCGGCTCCTTCGCACTCTCCACCTCGACCTTGAACTCGGTCAGGGCGGCGGTCCCCATGAACGACCGGCCCGGGCCGCCGGCCGGCAGGTTCGGGTCGAGCAACTGCTCCAGCCGGAACGCCGTGATCGTCTTGAGCGGGGCGGCGGCCTTCATCCGGCTGCTGTGGATGGTCGGGGCGTACCCCTGGGCCAGGATCGACCCGTCCTTCTGGTCGAAGTACCGCTGGTTGGCGTCCCCGAGCTGCTCCACCCCGGTCACCACCTGCCACTTCGGCTGGCCCTTGACGGCCTCCTTCTCCCAGGCGGCCATCCGGTCCTTCCAGTCGGGGTGGCCGTGCTTGACGCCGTCGGCGGCCTCGGCCATCTGGCGGCGGAGGTCGGCCACCCGCATCTGCTGGTCCGGGGTGTAGACCAGCCGCCGGGCCTCGTGGTCGTTGTTCAGGAAGGCGAACACCCGGTAGTAGTCTTCCTGGGTGATCGGGTCGAACTTGTGGTCGTGGCACTGGCTGCAGGCGAGCGACAGCCCGAGGAAGGCCTTGCCGACCGCGTCCATCCGGTCGAACATGGCGTCCATCCGGAATTGCTCGGGGTCCACGCCCCCTTCCTCGTTGAGCATCGACATCCGGATGAACCCGGTGGCCACCTGCTGGTCCTGGGTGGCGTTCGGGAGGAGGTCGCCGGCGAGTTGCTCGATCACGAACCGGTTGTACGGCAGGTCGCGGTTGAGGGCCGAGACGACCCAGTCGCGGTACATCCAGACCGGCCGGCTCATGTCCTTCTCGTAGCCGTCGCTGTCGGCGTACCGGGCGGCGTCGAGCCACCACCGGGCCCACTTCTCGCCGTACTGGGGCGACGCCAGGAGCTTGTCCACCAGCTTGCCGTAGGCATCGGGCGACGGGTCCGCCACGAACTCGTCCACCTGCTGCGGGGTCGGCGGGAGGCCGATCAGGTCCAGGTGCAGCCGCCGGCAGAGCGTCACCTTGTCCGCTTCCGGGGAGGGCGTCAGCCCGTCCTTGAGGAGTCGCTGGGCGATGAACGCATCGATCGGATTTCGGATTTCGAACTTCGTGTTTCGGATTTCCGGCACGGAGGGCCGGTGAGGGGCCTTGAACGCCCAGTGCCGGGCCGGGTCGGGCGGGAGCTTGCCCTCTTGCTTCGGGCCGTCGGCGGCGGACGGGACGGCGACCAGGGCGACGGCCAGGACCGGCAACGCGAGGCGGAGCATGCGGTGGCCCGTTCGGCGAGCGGGTGGTTGTCGGGGCGAGGCGGCCGGGGCACAATGGCCGGGCCGGAGCGGGGTAGGAATTATTCTAACAAACCCCGCCGGCGTTACACCGGGGAAAACTCAGATGCGGCCCCTCTGTGCGGCGGTTCTCGGATTCCTCCTGGCCGGCTCGCTCCCGGCGGCCGAGCCGGCGGCGGTGGTCAAGCTGTGGCCGGGCAAGGCCCCCGGCGAGACGAAGGACATCGGCCCGGAGGGGCTCCAGCCGAACAAGGCCGGGGACACGATCAAGCGGCTGGAGAAGGTGAGCGAGCCGACGATCAGCGTGTACAAGCCGTCGGCCGGGAAGGACACCGGGTGTGCCGTGGTGGTGGCCCCGGGCGGCGGGTACTCGATCCTGGCGATCGAGCACGAGGGGACGATGGTGTGCGACTGGCTGAACGACCTCGGGGTCACGGCGGTGCTGCTCAAGTACCGGGTGCCGCAGCGGGACGGGCAGACGCCGACGAACCTGGCGGCGATCCAGGACGCCCAGCGGGCCATGTCCGTCGTGCGGAGCCGGGCGAAGGAGTGGGGCATCGACCCGAAGCGGGTGGGGATGCTGGGGTTCTCGGCCGGCGGCAACCTGACGGCCTGGACCTGTTGCCACGACAAGCGGGAGTACGAGACGGTCGACGCCGCGGACAAGGAGCCGTACCGGCCGGACTTCGCGGTGCTGGTCTACCCGGGCGGGCTGCTAACCAAGGAGGGCGGGCGGAAGCCGGAGCTGAAGGTGACGAAGGACACCCCGCCGATGTGCTTCGTGCATTCGACCGACGACCCGGTGCCGGCGGAGAACAGCGTCGAGCTGTACCGGTCGCTGTTGGTGATGAAGGTGCCGGCCGAGCTGCACCTGTACGCCTCGGGCGGGCACGGGTTCGGGATGAACAAGGTGCCGCACCCGTGCGCGACGTGGCCGACCCGGGTCGGCGAGTGGATGCAAGCGAGAGGGGTGCTGAAGCCGGTCGGGAAGTGAGGCCGCGGATGTCGGACTTGCTTACGGAGGTCGGGCGGTTCCGGGCTTGGGCGGACGCCGAGTATGCGGTACCGCCCGACCAACGCGGCGGCGAGTGGGAGTGCGACTACGGGTCGTGGACCGACCTCCGTGCCGCCGTACTGGCGTTTGTCGCGGCTCGGCCGTTCGACTCGTGGTCGGCCGAGGAGCTGCGGGCCGTCCTGTACGCCATCGCCCGTGATAACGAAATCGAGTACCTGGCGCGGCAGGTCCGTAGCCGGCATCCGGACACGTTCGTCGCGCTGGCGGCCGCGGCGATTGGGGGCGACGAGCCGAACGCCCGGTGGCAGTTGGCAGAGGGGTTGGGCCAACTGCGCCGGGCCGGGGGCGAGGAGGAGCGGTTACTGCTCGCCCTCGCCCGGGACGGGCACGAGTACGTCCGCCGGCGGGCGCTCGGGGCGCTTGCCCGGCTCGGCTCGCCGGCCGCCGAGGGGCTGGCCCTGGCGGCGTGGGACCGGCCGGACGAGAACCAGGAGTGGGCGAGGATGATGGCCCTCTGGGCGCTGCACCGGATCGAGTCGCCGCACCTGAGCCGGTTGCTGGATGAGGCCGAGCGGGACCCGCGGCAGTATCTGCCCGGCTACGCCGCCCGGGTCCGCCGGGGCGAAGTCGATCCGTAGCCGGCGTTCCCTTCGGGCGTCGTCCGCGGTAAACTCCTGACACGCCCGGAGGCCGCGATGTCCGACCAAACCCGCGACCTGCTCGCGTCGTTCGACGCCCTCTCGCCGGCCGACCGGTACGAGGTGACCGCCGAAATCCTCCGCCGGGCCGAGGACTACGGCCCGCTCACCGACGAGGCGCTCACCGAACTGGCGGGTCAGTTGGCCGCCCGGTACGACGCCGAGGAGGCCGTCGGCCGGCCCACCGGGTTGGGGCACGGCGGCATCGACTACACCAAGATCCTCACCGTCGAGCCGGACAAGCGGAGCGGGCAGGTGTGCATCCGCGGCATCCGGATGACCGTCCTGGACGTCCTCGAGTACCTCGGCGGCGGGATGACCGTTGACGAAGTCCTGGAGGACTTCCCGAACCTCACCCGGGAGGACATCCAGGCCTGCCTGGCGTACGCGGCCGACACCTTGCGGCGGCTCCGCGACAGCGGCCGGCGATGAAGCTGCTGTTCGAGCAGAACCTGTCGCCCCGGCTGGTCCGGCTTCTGGCCGCCGAGTTCCCCGGGTCCGGGCACGTCATCCCACTCGGGCTGGACGGCGCCCCGGACCCGACCATCTGGGCGTTCGCCGCCGCGAACGGGTTCGCCGTCGGCTCGAAGGACGCCGACTTCCAGACCCGGTCGGCCGCCCTCGGCCACCCGCCGAAGGTCGTCTGGGTGCGGTTCGGGAACTGCCCGACGGCCGCGGTCGCCGCCGCCCTCCGGGCACGCTTGTCGGACCTCCTGGCGTTCGACGCCGACCCGGCGCTGGCCCTGATCGAGGTGTCGTAGCCCCGTCAGCCCACCTCGACCATCGCCTTGACCACGCCGGTTTCCGGCTTGAGCCACTTCGGGAACTCGTCCGGGACGGCGTCGAACGGGGCGGCGTGCGTCACCCACGGGCGGGTGTCCAGCATCCCGCCCTCGATCAAGCGGACGATCCGCGTGAACTCCGGGGCCACCGCGTTCCGGCTGGCCAGAAAGGTCATCTCCCGGCGGTGCATCAAGGGCTGCGTGAACGCCAACTGATCCTGGGTGATGCCGACCCACACCAGCCGGCCGGCGAAGCCGACGAAGTGGTACGCGCTCGACATCGACTTGGCGCTGCCGGTCGCGTCCACCACCACGTTCCCGAGCTTCCCGCCGGTCAGGTCCGTAAACGCCTTCACGTCCTCGTCGAAGCCCTTCGCCAGGATCGTTTCGCGGACGCCCATCCTGTCCCGGGCGAAGGCCAGCCGCCCCTCGTTCAGGTCCATCACGATCACGCGGGAGCCGGCCAGCTTGGCGAACTCGATCACGCTCAGGCCGATCGGCCCGGCGCCGATCACCAGCACCGTCTCGTCCGGCTTGGGGTTGGCCCGGTTGACCGCGTGCAGCCCAATCCCGAGCGTCTCCACCAGGGCCAGTTGCTCGAAGGTCAGCTTGGCCGAGACGTGCAGCTTGCGGGCGGGGATCGTGAACAGCGGCCGCAAGCCGCCGTCGCAGTGGACGCCGAGCGTCTGGTGGTTCTCGCAGCAGTTGGTGTGGCCGCGGGTGCAGGAGTAGCAGGCCTGGCAGTTGATGTACGGCTCGACCGCGGCCCGGTCGCCGGGCTTCACGTTCGAGACGCCCGGGCCGACCGCCGCCACCTCGACCCCGAGTTCGTGACCGGGGATGCGGGGGTAGCTGAAGAACGGCATCTTGCCGAGGTAGCCCGAGTAGTCGGTGCCGCAGACCCCGACGCGATGCACCCGGACGACGGCGTCGCCCGGTCCGGGGGCCGACGGCTCCGGTACGTCGATCACCCGGAGTTGCTTCGGCTCGGCGAACTGGATGGCTTTCATGCGAAGGGCCGCCGGGGGGGAGCCGCACGATCGGCGCGGAAGAAGACGCGATCAGAGACAGAGATAGCGGGGCGGGGGAGGGGCGGCCGGATCGGGCCGGGGAGAAATGTTCGGGTGGCCTGTTGCGTCGGCCGCCCGGTTCGGGTAGTCTGTCCGGCCGTGGCCGGGTTCAATTGAACGAGAACGCCGGCGGGAAGGCCCGGATGGGCCGCCGGGCGTCGAGTTGGGCCGCGGTCATCTCCCGGGCCAGCCGGTAGACCTCGGCCACCAAGGCCTGGTGGCCCGGGGGAAAACCGGCGAGGACCGGACACGGCACGAACGCGACCGGGCTGGGCGGGGTGGCGACCGCCGGCCCGGCGGTCAGGCGGTCCCGGAAGCGGTGTTCGAGCATGACACGGCCTCGAAGCGGGGTCATCCGTGTTCGACCGAACTCAGGGGCGAGTCCGTCCAGTAAGATCATGAACTTAGTCATGATCCAGAGGAATCCTACCCCGTTGGGAAGTCGAAGGCAAGTGGGTCCAGTGATTTAGTCGGGTATTCCGGACGGCCGGTCTACCACGGCGGCCGCCGAACCGAGCGACCGAGTCCCTCTCCGCGTCGTTTTGTACCACAGGGAGGAGTCATGATGACCGGGACGATGATGATGGAACGGCCGGCCAACGGGATGGCCGGGATGATGCCGGGGATGGGTACGGGGATGGGTGGTTCGCCCATGGCCGGGCCGGGGATGATGGCCCCGAACATGGTCATGGTGCCCCGCTGCACCATGAAGATGGAGAAGGTCGCCGGCGGGATGAAGGTCACCTGCGTCTGCGACGACCCGACCGCCCGGGCCATGATGCAGAACCTCTGCCAGATGATGGCCGGGGGCATGTGCTCGATGTGCTGCATGATGAACGGGATGATGACCTGCTGCTGCAACATGACGATGGGCGTCTGCAAGATGGAGATGACCAAGGACGGCTGCGTCATGACCTGCACCAGCGGGGATAAGGCCTGCGAGGCGATGATCCAGGGCTGCTGCGACTGCATGACCGCCTGCATGAAGGCCGGGGCCATGTGCTGCATGATGATGGGCGGCACCCCGGTCTGCTGCTGCATGTGCTGAGCGAGAACGTCCGCCGGCCCGCCGGGAGCCCCCCGGCGGGCTTCTATTCTCTCGATACTTGTCTGGACAACTATCGTCCGGACGGCTATTATGCCCCGATGAGCGGCGCCGCGGCACGCACCCGACCGACCGCCCGGCGGTTCGACTCCCCGGAGCAGGAGGCCTTCCTCAACCTCTGGCGGACCTACGACCGGCTGCGGGCGCTGGAGGACGAGCTGTTCGCCGGGTTCGACCTGACCCCGCAGCAGTACAACGTGTTGCGGCTGCTCAAGGCCGATCACCCGGACCCGGTGCCGACCCTGACCTTGGCCGACCGGCTCGTCTCCCGGGCGCCGGACATCACCCGGATGCTCGACAAGCTGGAGGAGCGGGGCTTCGTCGCCCGCGGCCGCAAGCCGGGCGACCGGCGATCCGTTTTGGTCGGCGTCACCCCGGCCGGGCTGGACCTGCTCGACCGCATGGCCGGGCCGCTGCGGGACTGCCACGCCCGCCAGCTCGGCCACCTGCCGCCGCCGTCGCTCAAGACGCTGACGCTGCTGCTGCAAGCGGCCCGCGAACCACACGAGCCGCCCGACGGCCCGTGGAAGTGACCGAATCGTAGGGTGCGTCGAGCGGACCGTCTTCGGTCCGCGACGACGCACCCTACAAGCGAGACTGGAGCCTCCCGACATGGCCGACACCCCCCGCCGTGACCCCGATGTCCTCGTGATCGGGGGCGGCCCGTCCGGCAGCACCGCCGCCACCCTGTTGGCCCAGAAGGGCTTTTCGGTCGAGCTGTTCGAGCGGGACCACTTCCCCCGGTTCCACATCGGCGAGTCGATGATCCCGAACACCTACCCGGTCCTCAAGCGGACCGGGATGCTCCAGAAGATGAAGGGCAGCCACTTCGTCAAGAAGTACAGCGTCCAGTTCGTGAACCAGCGGGGGAAGCTGAGCGAGCCGTTCTACTTCGACGAGCACAACCCGCACGAGTCGTCCCAGACCTGGCAGGTCCGGCGGAGCGAGTTCGACCGGATCAACCTGGACAACGCCCGGGAGCACGGGGTCAAGGTCCACGAGGGGGCCCGGGTGCTGGAGGTGCTGTTCGAGGGAAAGCGGGCGGTGGGCGTGCGGGTCAAGCCGGAGGACGGGCCGGAGCGGGAGGTCCGGGCGAAGGTGGTCGTCGACGCCAGCGGCCAGAGCACCTTCATCATCGACCGGTTCGGGCTGCGGGAGTGGGACCCGGTGCTGAAGAAGGCCGCCCTGTGGACGTACTGGAAGGGGGCGCACCGCGACCCGGGGAAGGACGGCGGGGCCACCCTGGTCATCCAGACGGAAGGGAAGAAGGGCTGGTTCTGGTACATCCCGCTGCACGACGACATCGTGTCCGTCGGGGTGGTGGCCGACCACGACTACCTGTTCAAGGACCGGGGGACGAAGGACCTGGAGGCGATCTACTTCGAGGAGGTCGGCCACGCCCCGGGGTTGCAGCCGCTGCTGACGGGGGCCGAGCGGTGCGACATCTTCCGGGTCCAGAAGGAGTACACCTACCGGGCCAAGCAGGTCGCCGGGGACGGGTGGTGCCTGGTCGGCGACGCCTTCGGGTTCCTCGACCCCCTGTACTCGTCCGGGCTGCTCTTGGCCCTGACCTCCGGGTCGATGGCGGCCGACGCGATCGCCGAGGGGCTGGAGAAGGGCGACACGTCCGAGGCCCAGTTGCGGAAGTGGGAGACGCCCTACGTCCGGGGGATCGACCGCATCCGCCGGCTGGTCTGCGAGTACTACGACGGGCTGAGCTTCGGCCGGTTCGTCAAGAAGCACCCGGACATGAAGGGGCTGGTCACGGAC
This sequence comes from Gemmataceae bacterium, assembly GCA_019747685.1. GTDB lineage: Bacteria > Planctomycetota > Planctomycetia > Gemmatales > Gemmataceae > Urbifossiella. The sequence goes on along the minus strand of JAIEQN010000907.1, from coordinate 4,667 downwards.
GTGCTGATCGGGGACGTGTTCAAGGACGACGTGGACGTGCTGTGGCCCTTGATGGACGAGGTGCGGGCCGAGCAGAGGATGCCGGCCTACCAGGCCGTCGGGGCGTGATAGGAGAGCCGGAATTTCACCGCAGAGAACGCGGAGGGCGCAGGGGAAAAAAGAGGGAGGATGATTTTTGTCTACACACTCTGAATCTCTTCCCTCCGCGTCCTCCGCGTTCTCTGCGGTGAAATCTTCCGACCCACGCCCGGCCTGGGTCGCCCCGGCGGCCTACGTCCTGATGCTCCTCGGGGCGGTCGGGGCGTTCACCCTGGTCCAGCACCTCGGGGCCGGGCTGACCGCCCCGGCGGCCCCGGCCGGGGCGGCCTCCGTGGCCGCCCCGAAGGCCGGCCGGGTCGATGTCGTCCTGCACGTCCTGGCCACCCTGGCCGCGGTCATCGGCCTCGGGTTCGCCCTCGGCCGGCTGTTCCGCTACCTGGGCCAGCCGCCGGTGATCGGCGAGGTCGTCGCCGGCATCTTGCTCGGGCCGTCGCTGCTCGGGGCGATCTCGCCCGAGGCGATGCACTGGCTCATCCCAGGGCCGGACGCCGACCCGGGCGGGCAGGTGCGGGCCGCCCTGAAGGCGGTCGCCCAGCTCGGGGTGGTGCTGTACATGTTCCTGGTCGGGCTGGACCTGGACGCCGGCAAGCTCCGCCACCAGGCCCACTCGACGGTGGCCATCTCCCACGCCAGCATCGTCGCCCCGTTCGTCCTCGGGTCCGGGCTGGCCCTGGTCCTGTACCCCCGGCTGTCGCACCAGGGGGTGCCGTTCACCAGCTTCGCCCTGTTCCTCGGGACGGCCCTGTCGGTGACGGCGTTCCCGGTGCTGGCCCGCATCCTGGCCGACCGTCGGCTGGAGCAGACCGAGGCCGGGACGGTGGCCCTGGGGTGCGCGGCGGCCGACGACGTGACCGCCTGGTGCCTGCTGGCGTTCGTGGTCGGGGTGGCCCAGGCCGAGGTCGGGGCGGCGGCCGCCACCACCGCCGGGGCGGTCGGGTTCATCCTGGCCATGTTCTTCGTGGTCCGGCCGGTGGCCGCATGGGCGTGCCGGAAGGTGGAGGGGTCCACGGACCGGTTGCCCCCCGCCGCCGTCCCGGTCGTCTTGGTGGCGGTCCTCGTGTGCGCCCTGGCGACCGAGGCGATCGGCGTCCACGCCGTGTTCGGGGCGTTCCTCCTCGGGGCGGTCCTGCCGCACAACGGCCGGCTGGCCCGGGAGGTGACGGCCCGGCTCAAGGACGTGGTCACGGTCCTCCTCCTGCCGGCGTTCTTCGCCCTGGCCGGGCTACGGACCGAGGTCGGCCTGATCGCCGGCTGGGAGAACTGGCTCCTGTGCGGGCTGATCGTCCTCGTCGCCACCCTCGGGAAGTGGGGCGGGACCTGCGCGGCGGCCCGGTTCAGCGGGTACGACCGGCGGACCGCCCTGGCCCTCGGGGCGATGATGAACACCCGCGGGCTGATGGGGCTGATCGTCCTCGACCTGGGCCTCGGGCTGGGGGTCATCTCCCCCGCCCTGTTCGCCATGATGGTGCTGATGGCGCTGGTCACCACGATGGCGACGGCCCCGGCCCTGCGGCGGCTCCTGCCGGCCCCCGGATGAGGCCGGCAGGAGCCGCCGCCGGCTAACCCGGGTCGATGTTCCCGCCGGGGCCGCCCGACCCGGACATGCCGGCGTCGAGGTCGGCCCGGACCTGGCCGGCCGTCAGGGTGAACGTCCCGGTTCGGCCCGTGGCCGGGTCGGCGTCCGAGTCCCTCGCGTCGTCCCCGCCCTGGTCCTTGGGGCTGAACGTGTACCCGGACGGCAGGACGAACTCGACCCGGTACGTCCCGGCCCCGAGGCCGGCAAAGAGGTACAGCCCGGTCCCGGAGGTGTAAGTGGTCCGGATCGCCGCCCCGCCCGAGTCGAGCAGCCGGACGGTTACGCCCGCCAGCCCCGTCTCCCCGGCGTCCCGAACCCCGTCCCGGTCCGAGTCGTTCCAGACCACGTCCCCGACCGACGCCCCGGCCGAAGCGCCGGAGGTCAGCCCCGCGTCGAGGTCGGCCCGGGTCGCACCGCCGGCCACGGCGAACACCGCGGTCCGGCCGGTCGCCGGGTCGGCGTCCGAGTCCTTGGCGTCGTCCGCACCCCGGTCCTTAAGGCCGAGCGCGTACCCGTCCGGCGGGGTGAAGGCCAGGTAGTAGTTTCCCGCCGGGACGTTCCAGAACTGGTAATACCCCGCCGGGTCCGTCACGGCCTGCTCCACCAGCACCCCGGCGGACGTGTACAGGTCGACCGCCACCCCGCCCAGCCCGGGCTCGCCGGCGTCCTGGATTCCGTCCCGGTCCGAGTCGTCCCACGCGAGATCGCCGACCCCCCCGGCCGTCGGCTGTTGCAGCCCCGCGTCGACGTCCGTCCGGACCTGCCCGGCGACCAGTGTGAATAGGGCGGTCCGGCCGGAGGCGTCCGCGTCGCTGTCGACGGTGTCCGAGCCGGCGTCGCGGGCCGCGAACGTCGAGAAGGAGTCGGGGGAGAAGATGACGAAGTACTGCCCCGCCGGCAGCCCGGAGAAGGTGTAGACGCCGTTCGCGTCCGTCACGGTCTCGGCGACGAACTGGTCCGCGGATGTGTACAGCCTGACCACCACCCCGGCCACGCCCAACTCCCCGGCGTCCTGGAGGCCGTTCGGCACCGTGTCCCGCCAGACCCGGTTGCCGACCGAGGCGGTGGCCGTGACCGGCACCAGCCCCGCGTCCACCGTCAGGTCCACGCCGGGCACCGAGGGGACGGAGATCACCGGCGACCGGCCGGCCGCGTCCACGTCGCTGTCGGCGGTGTCGTCGGCTACGTCGTTCGGGTCGGTGAACTGGGAGCCGAACGGGGCGTCCACGACCAGGTAGTAGGCGGCGGACGGGGCGACGAACTGGAACCCCCCGTCCGCCCCGGTGTACCGGGTGTCCACCAGCAGGTTGTCCGAGTTCCGGAACAGCCGGACCCGGACGCCGGACCGGCCCGGCTCGCTGCCCAGGTCCTGGGAGCCGTTCGCGTTCAGGTCGTCCCACACCCGGTCGCCGATCCGGATCGACCCCGGACCGTCGGCCGGGGCGGCCTCGCCCCACCACGCCAGGGCGTACTTGGTCGCCCGCGTGCTCCGGTTCCGGACCCACAGCGAGTAGGTGTCGTCCGCCGGGAGTTTGAAGAAGAAGTGCTCGACGTTGTAATTGTTGCTGGTGGAGGCCCACACGGCTTTCGAGATGTCGGTTTCGTTCCCCCTCATCAGATACAGGTCCATGTCGGCCAGGTCGGTGACCTTGAACGAGTCGCCGGCCGGGTTCGTCCCCGACGGCGGGTCGTACTCGCCGGGGGTGCCGCCGTCGTTGTCGAGGTCGACGATCCGGTCCCAGACCAGGGTGGCGGCCAGGTACGACCCGCCCTTGAGCCGCGGCAGCGTGTACTTCTGGTCGGCGAACGGGGTTGCGGCCGCCGGGGCAGTGTTGTAGTCCCAGCCGATCTCCTTCGTGCCGGCGACCTGCGGCCCGAACCGCCCGCCCTTCAACTGGTCCCGGGCCCGGCGGGCGTTGACCGCCCCGGTCCCCATCTGGTCGTCGAGCGGGGTACTCCGGCCACGCGGGTTGGTGGCGACGTCCGCGGCGTCAGACTTGTCCCAGGTCTTGCCGTCCGTCCGGACCACATCCTTCGTCATCCCGAGCCGGTCCTTCACCTTGTCGGCCGAGTTCATCACCACGGCCTTCATGACCTCGTGCCGTTGGGCTTCCAGGCCGAGGGCCGCGACCTGCCCCCGGGCGTACTCCTCCAGCAGGGCGACCGTGCCGGTCACGTGCGGGGCGGCCAAGCTGGTGCCGGGCACCAGCTGTACATACTCCCCGTTCCCGTTGGCCGTCGGCCGGGGGACCTTGTTCACCACGGCCGGGGCGACGACGTGGATCAGCCGGCGGCCGTTGGCGTCGGGATTCGTGTCCGTCCTGCGATGCACCTGATCGTACTTGCCGCCATTGTAGTCCAGGCCCCCGACGACGAGCCCGTTGTAGCTGTCCTTGGGGATGTCGCCGCCGCCCGCGTCCGTGTTGCCCTTCGACAGGACGAACAGCACATCGCGTTGCCGGGCCAGGTAGTCGAGCCCCTGGCTCACGCCCGACAGGCCGTTGAGCGGGGCACCCTCGGCCGGCCGCGGCGGGAGGCCCATGCTCATGTTGATGACGGGCACCTGGTCGCCGTTCTGCTTCGCCACGTGCTGCATCGAAACGAGCGTGTTGAAATAGCTCGGCTGATTCTCGCCGAACATGACGGCCGACGAGTGGAGCTTGGCGTCGGGCGCGACCCCGCGGTTGGCCGTACCGTTGGCGATCATGATCCCGGCCACGCCGACCGCGTGAGGTCGGCTGACTTCCAACGTCGGCCGGCCGTTCGCGTCGACGCCGTTGGCGTTCCCGGGTTGGTTCCGGGCGTACACGGCGAAGGGGTTGACATCCGGGTGGGACAAGGAATTCTTGTCCAGCGGACGTTGCCCGGGGCGGGTCCCCTCGACCTGGCCGATGTGGACCCCGGCACCGGTCAGGCCTAGGGTCTGTCTCGCTAATCACCGGGCCAGGTAGAGTCGGATGAACGCGAGCCGCACCATCGCCGCGAAGTTGAC
>JAIEQN010000539.1 GCA_019747685.1 Gemmataceae bacterium | reverse complement strand
CGGGCCGGGAGCGGCTGCCGCGACCAGGTGTCGGCCCAGCCGCGGGCCGCCGGCCCGACCCGCGACCGCCACTCGTCGGCCGCCGTCCGGGCCACGTTCTTCGCCGCCGACGCATCGAGGTGTTCGACCTCCGGCGGCAATTCCCGCAGGAAGCTCGACGGGATGGCGTAGTTCAACTGGCCGCGGAACTCCCGCATCCGGGCGTGGCACAGGTACAGCTCCTTCATCGCCCGGGTCATGCCGACGAAGCAGAGCCGCCGCTCCTCCTCGATGTCCTCGTCCTTCCCCAGGCTCCGTTCGTGCGGCAAGAGGCCCTCTTCCACCGCCAGGATGTAGACGACGGGGAACTCCAGCCCTTTCGAGGAATGGAGGGTCATGACGGACACGTGGTCGGCGGCCTCGTCCCAGCCGTCGGTGTCCGACGACAGGGCGATCCCCTCCAGGAACTCGGGCAGCCCGCGGTCCGGGTTGTCGTCGTGGAACTGCTTGGCCGCGGTGACGAGTTCCTCGATGTTGGCCAGCCGCTCGGCGTCGGCCTCGTCGGCCGACTCGCGGAGCATGGCCGCGTACCCGGACCGGTCGATGACGAGGCGGATCAGGTCCGGCGGCGGCAGGTCGAGCCGGGCCCGGAGGTCGGCGATGAGGCGGGCGAAGTCCCGGAGGCCGGCCGCCCCCTTACCCTTAATCTCGGGGATTTGGGCCACCTTCGCCGCCGCTTCCAGCAGGCTGATTTCCTGGTTCGCCGCGAACCCCTGGAGCTTGTCGAGCGACACCTTGCCGATCCCACGGCCCGGCTCGTTCACGATCCGCAGGAAGCTGACCGTGTCCTGCGGGTTGACCAAGAGCCGGAGGTAGGCCAGGACATCCCGGTTCTCCTTCCGCTCGAAGAAGGCCAGCCCCTTGACGATCTGGAACGGCACCCCGTGCTTGACGAACGCGCTTTCCAGCGACCGGGTGAGGGCGTTGATCCGCAGGAAGATGGCGTGGTCGCGGTAGCGGAACTTGCCGGCCTTCACCGCCTCCTTGATCCGGGTGACGACGCCCTCGGCCTCGTCCAGCCCGGTGTCGTACTGGACCACCCGGACCGGCTCCCCGGCCGGGTTGTCGGTGACGAGGCTCTTCTTCTTCCGCTGCTTGTTGTGGTCGATCAGGACGCCGGCGGCCCGGAGCACGTTCGGGGTGCTCCGGTAGTTCTTGGTCAGGGTGATGACCCGGGCGGCCGGGAAGTCCCGCTCAAAATCGAGAATATTTTTGATATCAGAGCCGCGCCATTTATAGATCGATTGGTCGGGGTCTCCGACCACGCACAGGTTGGGGTGGTCCTGCGACAGCCGGCGGGCGACCTCGTACTGGGCCGAGTTCGTGTCCTGGTACTCGTCGATCAGGACGTACCGGAACCGGGCGTCCAGCTCCCGGCGGAACTCCTCGTTCGTCCGCAGGGCCATCGCCGGGAGGTACAGGAGGTCGTCGAAGTCCATCCCGTTGGCGGCCCGCAGCCGCTTCTCGTACCCGTGGTAGACCTTGGCCACGGTCTGGCCGAAGAAGTCGTTGGCCGTCTTCTCGTACTGGTTGGGGGTGAGCAGGGCGTTCTTGGCCTTGCTGATCGCCCCGGCCAGCCGCTCGGGCGAGAACTTCACGTCGTCGAACCCGGCCGCCGCCAGGGCGTCCTTGACCAGCTTGTTCCGGTCGTCGGTGTCGTAGATGGTGAAGTTCTTGTCGATCCCGAGCCGGTCGGCGTACTGCCGCAAGAGCCTGGCCCCGAGGCTGTGGAAGGTGCTGACCCAGACCCGGTTCCCGGGGACCAGGGCCTCGACCCGGCCCCGCATCTCGCCGGCGGCCTTGTTCGTGAAGGTGATGGCCAGGATGCCCCACGGCTTGACGCCCTGGGACAGCAGGTAGGCGACCCGGCGGGTGATGACCCGGGTCTTGCCGGACCCGGCCCCGGCCAGGATCAACAGCGGCCCCTCGCCGTGGGTGACCGCGGCCCGCTGGTCGTCGGTCAGGTCGGCGAGCAGGTCGGCGGACATGGGACGCGACTCCTTCGCCCGGGTCGGTAAAACAGCAGGGAATTCTAACCGCCCGGCCGCCCCGCCGGAAGGTCGGAGCGGCCGCCGGCCGGGTCCGGATTTCGGGCTTCGGAATTCGGGTTTTCCGCGGAGCGGGTGATGGAGATCGTGGGGATCGGCACCCAGGTGCTCGAGTGCGGCCGGGTCCGCCGGCTGATCGACGCCCACGGGGAGGCGTTCCTGGCCCAGGTGTACACCGACCGGGAGGTGCGGGCCTGCAACGCCCGGCGGGACACGACCGAGGCCTTCGCCGCCGTCTGGGCGGCCAAGGAGGCCGTCTTCCGCAGCCTGGGGACGACGTGGCGGCCGGGGGTGGCCTGGACGGACGTGGAAGTCGTCCAGGAGAACGGCGGCCCGCCCCGGGCCGAGGTCCGGGGGGCGATGGCCGACCGGATGGCCGCCCGGGGGGCGACGGCGGTGCTGCTCACCACCGCCCATACCCGGGCGTTCGCCACCGCCACCGCGGTCGCTGTGAAGGCGGGATGACGGGTTAGTCGAGACTGGTCACTTCGCCGCCGTCGCGGGTCACGGCGGCCCAAAACACCTGCGGGTCGACCCCCGGCCGGACCGTCCGCACCGACCCGTCGAACAACAACACCGGCAGCCCGGACGGGTACGGGGTCTGGGGCACGGCCGGGTCGAACTGCTCGGGGGTTGGCCGGACCTGGAACGTCGCTCCCGCCCGCGAGGGCGTGGTGGTCGCGCCCACCGTCACCGGCACCACGTCGCCGTAGAGGGCGTCGGCGAAGGTAGCCCGCCGCAGGGCGTTGAGCGTGTCGTAGCGGTCGGGAAGGGGACCCCAGACGCTGCTCGACCGGAGACTGTAAGAGTAGTTGTACATCCCGCCCGGCCCGCCGCGGGCGTAGTGTTCGGCGAAGGCGATGGTGTTGCTCGTACCGTCCGGGAACTGGGCGGCAATGTCCGGACGGCCGACGAAGCCGACCATGTTCGCGGCGTAGCTCGCGTTGCCCCGCTTCACCGGGAGGAGGTCCGGGCGGATGACCTCGGTGGTCGGGTCGGACGGGTCGAGGAACAGGGGGATGCGGACCCCTTCCTCCCACGAGCGGGTCACATTGGCGAGTTCCAGATAGGGCGAAATCCCATCGAGCGGGGGGTCATCTCCCTGGGCGTCATACACCTCCGGGGGAATGAACCCCGGCAACCGGCCGCCGTGGTCCGAGACGTAGCCGTTGAGGCCGAGCCCGACCTGTCGCAGTTGGTTCGCGTTCTTCGACCGGACCGCGGCGGCCCGGACCTGTTGCACCGCCGGTAGGAGCAGGCCGACGAGGACCGCGACGATGGCGATCACGACGATGAGTTCGAGCAGCGTGAACGCCGTCCGGCGTTTGGCGGTCATCCGTACCTCCGGTCAGGGGAGGCGGGCGGCCCGGGCCGCCCGCCGATGGGGCGACTCCCGAGCCTTACTTCACGCTGACCGTCTGGGGGGTTGTGGACTTGTTCCCCGTCACGTTGGGGTTGTTGATCTCCTCGAAGTAGCCCGTGATTGTAACCACGCAGGTCGTGTTGCTGGTCGCCTTGTTCGTGCTGAACGACCAGGCGTTGCCCGTCGGCGGGCCGGACAGTTGGGCGACGATCTTGAAAGAGGGGATCTCGACCACGTCGCCTTGGACCTTGGTACACTTCCAGTTCGGCTTCGGCGTGACCGTCCCCTTGCCGGTGATGGTGCCGGCCGCGGGGCTGTCGGGGTTTCTCCCGTTCTTCGGCGGGGCGTCCCACTCGACCTTGTTCTCGGGCGGCGGGGGCGGGTTTCGGCCCAGCGCCACGGGCGAAAGTAGCCCGACGGCCAGGACCAGGAAGCCGGCGAGACGGAGGCGTGCGTTCATGCGGTGACTCCGGGGTGATAGGACGAGGTGCATCGCCCCGGCCCGTCTTGCCGGATCAGTGGGAGATTATACTATCTCACACACGTGTCAATTTCTTTTTGTGCGCGCCACCCCGACCACAGGACGACCACACCGGGCGGGCCACCGGTCCCCACGGTCGATCAGCCCGGCGGGTCGGCGACCTCCTTCAGGAGGCTCCGGGCCAGCTTGTACGCCGTCCGGATGCTCATCACCCGGGCCTCCATCTGGTCCGACGAGTACAGGGTACCGGTCGCCTTCGGCAGCCCGGCCAACTCCAGGGTGAGCGGCAAGAGCCGCATGAACTCGGTCATCCGGGCCTGCTTGACGTCCGGCGTGGCGGGCTCGCTCATGGCGGCCTCCGGGGGTTGTGGTCGGGTCCGTGTAGCCTACCCCGCCTGGCCGTCCGGCTCAAGCCGTCCGTTGGGAGGACCGGCCCGCTGATGACGCAGACTCCGGCGTAGATCAAATCCGGATCAGATCGGGATCATGGATTTGGCCCGATCCGCGGCTTGGCTGCGTCCTCGAATCTGCGTCATCAGCGGGCCAGTCCTCCCCGCTCAATACCCCACCGCCATCCCGTCCTTGCGGGCCTCGCTGCCGCCCCGTAAGACGCCCGTTCTCGGGTCGATCAGGATGCCCTGGTAGCCGCCGCCGTTGACCCGCACCCGCTCGACCGTGTGGCCGCGCTTTTCCAACCCGGCGACGACCCCCGCCGGAATGCCGGGCTCGGCCCGGACCACTCCTCCGCCGGCCGCCCCGGGCTTCCCGGTCGGGGTCGGGTGGCCGACGTGCTCGACCCGGGGGGCCTCCCCGGCCTGCTGGACGTTCATCCCGAAGTCGATCAGGTTGACCAGCACCTGAACGTGCCCCTGCGGCTGCATATCCCCGCCCATTACCCCGAAGGTGAACCACGGCATCCCGTCCTTCGTCGCCATCGCCGGGATGATGGTGTGGAACGGCCGCTTGCCGGGCTTGAGGACGTTGGCGTGGCCCTCGTCCAGGCTGAAGAGGCAGCCGCGGTTTTGAATCGCAAACCCGAGGTCCGGCGACGCCAGTCCCGAGCCGAAGCCGTTGTAGTTGCTCTGGATCAGCGACACGCAGTTCCGGTCCTTGTCCACGACGCAGAGGTAAATCGTGTCGCTCCGGCCGATCTTCGGGTCGCCCGCCGGGATGTCGGTCAGGGCCTTCGCCGGGTCGAAGAGCTTGGCCCGGGTCGCCGCGTACTCCTTCGAGACCAGCTCCCCGACCGGCACCTTCGAGAACAGCGGGTCGGCGTAGAACTTGGCCCGGTCGGCGTAGGCCAGCTTCTTGCTCTCGACCAGGAGGTGCCAGTAGTCCGGCGACGCCGGGCCCATCGCCTTGAGGTCGTGCGGCTCCAGCAGGTTGAGCATCTGCAACACCGCGATCCCCTGCCCGGGCGGCGGCAGCTCCCAGACGTCGTACCCGCGGTACGTCGTCTTCACCGGGTCGACCCATTCGGACCCGTGGCCGCCGAAGTCGGCCGGGGCGAACAGCCCGCCCTTCTTCTTGGAGAACGCCACCAGCTTCTCGGCCACCGCCCCCTTGTAGAAGGCGTCCCGGCCGCCGTCGGCGATCGCCCGGTACGTCTTCGCCAGCCCCGGGTTCTTGAACAGCTCGCCGGCCCGCGGGGCCTGGCCGTCGGCGTCCAGGTAGACGGCCCGGAAGTCCGGGTCGTCGTTCTTCTCGGCACTCCGCCAGTACCCGGCGATGACCTCCGGAACCGGGAAGCCTTCCTCCGCGTACTTGATGCTCGGCCCGAGGAGGTCCTTGAACGACTTCGTCCCGAACCTCGTCCGCAGCTCGTTCCACCCGCAGACGCACCCCGGGACGGACCAACTGAGCGGCCCCTTGTCGGGGATTTCCTTCAGCCCCTTGTCGGCGAACAGCCCGCACGACGCCCCGCCGGGGGCCCGGCCGCAGCCGTTGAGGCCGTAGAGCTTCTGCGTCTTGGCGTCCCAGACGACGGCGAACACGTCCCCGCCGACGCCGCACGACATCGGCTCCATCAGCCCCATCGCGGCGCTGGTGGCGATGGCCGCGTCCACCGCGTTCCCGCCGCTCTTCAACACGTCGAGGCCGATCTGGGCGGCGAGCGGGTGGCTGGCAGCGACCATGCCGTGATTCGCCACGGTCTCCGACCGGCCGGCCTTGACGTTGTTCTCCCGCGGCCGCTGGGCCGGGGCGGCTACGGCGAATAGGGCCGCGGACGCGGCGGCGAGCAGGGCAGCGCGGACGGGCATCGGGGGCTCCGGAGGACAGAGGACCGGACTTCACCACAAAGGCACGAAGATCACACAGAGGGCCACGGAGAAAACGATCCTCAAATGTTTGCCCTGTGATTCTCTGTGTGAACTTCGTGCCTTTGTGGTGAACTCTTCTATTCCTTCTTCGGCACCTGTTTCGGGCTGGCCAGGTACGCCACCAGGTCCCGCACCTCGTCCGGCTTCAGGCTATCGAACAGCCCCTCGGGCATGAGCGATTGGCCGGTCGGCTTGCGGGTCTCGATGTCCCCGGCCGGGATCACCAGCACCTCGTTCGTCGTCCGCACCGTCACCCCGTCCGGCGTCTCCCGCAGGACGACCCCGGCGACCACCCGGCCGTCGGCCAGCGAGAAGTGCGTCACCTGGTACTCCCGGGGGACGACGGCCGACGGGTCGAGGACGTTCTCCAGGACGTAGTCGAGGTTCGCCCGCTGCGACCCGGTCAGGTCCGGGGCGGTGTCCGACCCCTCGCCGAACAGTTTGTGGCAGGTCGCGCAGGACTTCGTGAACACGGCCCGGCCGTTCGGCAGGTCGGCGGCCTTGCGCGTAGCGGGGTTCAGCTTCCCCTTCCACTCGGCGATGCGGGCGGCCCGCTCCTTCGACGCGGACGAGACCTTCCCCCAAACCTGCCCGAGTTTCGTTGACAGGGCGTTGTCGTTCAGGGCCAGGATTTGCCGGGCGGCGAGCAGCGACACGTCGGCCCGGGGCAGGGTGCCCTTCTCGACGGCGTCGAGGAGGCTGCCGGCCCACTTCGGGCGGGACGCCAGGGTCTGCACGGCGTCGGCCTTCTCCGCGGCGGTCAGCTTCGTGTAGGCCGCGAGCAGGAGGGTCGGCGTCTGGTCGTCCGGGAACGCGGCCAGCGCCCGGACGGCGGCCCCGCGAACGGCCGGGTCGGCGAGGAGTTGGTGGAGGTTGGCGACGATCCCGGCCGGCTTGCGGCGGGTCAGCAGCTCGACGGCCGCGACCCGGGCCGCCGGGTCGGCCTTCGGGTCGTTCATCCGGGCGGAGAGGTCGGCCACGGCCTTCGTGTTACCGAAGACCACGGCCAGGGCCTCGGCCCGGGTGCGGACCTCGGGCAGGTCGCTTTCCGCGAGGGCCGGGTACAGCTCGCCCCACCCGGCCGGTTCGGGCAGCTCGCGGACCCCGGACAGGGCGTCCTGCATCCCGAGGAGGACCGGCAGTTGGACGCCGGAGAGCTTGACATCGGCCAGGTACTTGGTCAGCAGGGCGAGCCGATCCGCTCGCTTGTCGGCCGGGACGCCGGCGACGCAGTACCGGGCGATGTGGCGGGCGATCAGCGGGTGCCGGGCGGCCTCCAGGAACTCGGCCCCGTCGGCGGACCGGTCGGACTTGGCCAGCGCGGCCTGGGCGGCGTACCAGCCCATCAGGGCGAGGTTCCGGTCGTCGTCCTCGGTGATCCGGCGGAGGACGGCCAGGGCGAACCGGCCGCGGGACGCGGACGGCAGCCGGGGGACCACCCCGGCGGCGACTTGGAGGACGAACGGCGATTCCTCCCGCTCGACCTGCCGGAGGAGGGGGTCGAGGACGTGGCGGTGGTGGTAGACCGGCTCGGCCGCCAGGGCGACGGCCCACGCCCGGACGGCCTCGTCCGGGTCGTCCACGAGCGCGTGCGGGTTGCCCTCCCCGACGGCGTGGCGGGCCCACAGGGCGCGGAGCTTCCAGGTGGCGTCGGCGATCCCGCCTCCCAGCTTAAGGATGGCGGATGTGGTCTCCTTCGCCAGCGTCCCGGCCGCGGCCCGCTGCTGGAGGACGTGCCGGGCCTGCCGGGCGAACCAGTCGTTCTTGTGGAACAACAGCTTCAGCAGCTCGGCGTCGGGGAGCTTGGCCACGTCGCCCCGCCACGGCTTCGGATTACCGTACACGACCCGGAAAATCCGGCCGGTGGTGGTGTCGGCCACCTCGTAGTTGTGGCACTCGCCGGTGTCGGACCAGTCGGTGACGTACAGCCCGCCCTCGGGGCCGGTCTTCACGCAGATGCCGCGGAACCACGCGTCATTCGCAAAGAGGAAGTCCGGGGCGTGCTTGCCGACGTAGCCCGACGGCGTCCGTTCGAGCCGGTCGCGGTTGAGCCGGTTGCCGTGGATGTTGCACATGAACACGCTGTTGCGGTACTCCGGCGGGAAGTTGTCGCCGAGGTAGACCGCACAGCCGCTGTGGGCGTGGCCGCCGCCGGCCTCGCTGTGCTCGGGCTTGCCGCCGACGCCGGTGGCCCGGGAGCTGGTCCACGCCCCGCCGCCCCAGTGCAGGTGGTCGGCACAGCTCGTCATCAGCCCGTAGGCGTGGGGGTTCGCGTCCTCCCCGTACATCCGCTCGTACCGCCCGCCGGGGACGACGTGCCACAGGTGGTGGATGACGCAATTCGTGAAGACCATCTGGCCGTGGTCGTCCCAGTCCAGCCCGAACGGGTTGGTCGTCCCGGTCGCGTACACCTCGAACGTCCTGCGGGTCGGGTGATACCGCCAGACGCCGCAGTCGAGGTAGACGCGGTCCTTGTCCGGGGTGCCCGGCTTGCCGACCTTCGACCGGGCCTGGATGCCGTTGCAGCCGTACAGCCAGCCGTCCGGCCCCCACCCGAGGGAGTTGAAGACGTTGTGCTTGGTGTCCTTGAGGTTCCAGCCGTCGAGCAGGATTTCCGGCGGCCCGGCCGGCTTGTCCTCGCCCTCCTTCATCGGGATGAAGATGAGGTTCGGGAGCGAACAGAGCCAGACCCCGCCGAACCCGAGTTCGATGCCGGAGAGGTTCGAGCCGTTGTCCAGGAAGACGGTCTTCTTGTCGTGCCGGCCGTCGCCGTCGGTGTCTTCGAGGATGACGACGCGGTCCGAGCCTTTGCCGTCGCTCGTCCACTTCGGGTAGCTCTTGCACTCGACCACCCAGAGCCGGCCGCGGGTGTCGAACGTCATGGCGATCGGCTGGACGACGTCCGGCTCGCCGGCGAAGAGCGTGACCTTGAACCCGTCGGGGACGGTCATGGCCTTCGCGGCGGCGTCGGGCGGCAATGGCCGGTCGGCGGGCTCGGGCGGGTCGGCGGCGGGGGCCGCAGTGGCGACGAGGAGTACCCCGGCATGCGTCAGGAGCCGTGTTCGCATGAGAATCGCCCCGGGGTTTCACCCCGGGCTACGTTGTGCGACCCCTTCAGGGTCGGGGAGGGGCAGCCTGAAGGGCTGCGACAGCAGAGCCCGGGGTGAAACCCCGGGTCCACGAGTGGATATGTTAACCGCGACCGGCCCGCGAATCGACCACCCTTTCCCCGGAGGCCCGCCATGCCGCCGACCCTCTCCGCCGACCACGCCCGGCAGTACCACGCCGACGGCTACACACTCGTCAAGGCGTTCTTCGACGCCGAGGAGGTCGACCTCCTCAAGCGGTCGGCCAAGGAGGACCACGAACTCGACCGGCGGTCGTTCGGCCGGGCCGACGGGGAAGGGGGGGTGGTCCGGCTGTCGCTGTGGAACCACCCGGGCGACGGCATTTACGGGATGTTCGCCCGGTGCGAGCGGATGGTGAAGGGCTGCGAAGCCGTCCTCGGCGGCGAGGTCTACCACTACCACTCGAAGATGATCCTGAAGGACGCCAAGGTCGGCGGGGCGTGGGCCTGGCACCAGGACTACGGCTACTGGTACCAGAACGGCGTCCTCGAACCGCTGCTGACCAGCGTGTTCGTCGCCGTCGACCCGAGTACCAAGGGGAACGGCTGCTTGCAGGTCATCAAGAACTCGCACCACTGCGGGCGGATCACCCACGTCCTGACCGGGGACCAGGCCGGGGCCGACCGGGAGCGGGTCGAGGAGCTGCTGAAGCGGCCCGACCGGTTCCCGCTCGAATACATCGAGATGGCCCCGGGCGACGCCCTGTTCTTCCACCCGAACTTGTTGCACCGGTCGGACCAGAACCGGAGCGACAACCCGCGGTGGGCGATGATCTGTTGCTACAACGCGGCCCGGAACGACCCGTACAAGGACAGCCACCACCCGCGGTACACGCCGCTGGGCGTGGTGCCGGATTCGGCCATCAAGACGGTCGGCGTGAAGCGGTTCGCGGATTCGGGCGACGTGGCCTGGCTGGAGGATCGGACGGACGTGAGCGCCCGCGGGCTGGCGGAGGCCGGCGAGACGCGCTCGTAGGCAGACCGAGTCCGCGAATTTACGGCGGGGCGTCATGAACCGTTACGCGGCGAAATTGTTGTTCCAGTTCCGCGTCACCGCCGGCGGTAAGGACAATCGCCGACGGTTGTGCGAGGAGCAGATCGTCCTGATCGCCGCCCGGTCCGCCCGGGAGGCGCTGGCCGCGGCCAAGCGCCGGGGGCGAGAGGGTGTTCACCGGTACCGGAACGGGGCTGGTGGGTTGGTCCGGTTCGAGTTCGTCGGGGTCATGGAACTGCTACACCTCGGTCTGCAGTGCGCACCGGACGAGGTCTGGTACGACATCACCCGGCGAGTCCGACCGAAGGAGCGGGCCGATCGTTTCATCCCGCCCGAGGCCGCGTTGCACGCATTCCGCAACGAGTTCGGGCCGGCCACGTCCACGCAGGTCCGCCCCGACGGGTGAGCCCGTCACCCGGCCGCGTACCGCTCCAGAAGCTCGAACTGCCGGCCGAAGTCGTGTTCGGATACCCCGTGCGGGCTTTTGAAGAAGCACGCCAGGTGCGGCAGCGGCCCGGCCTCGCCCCGCCGTTGGGCCAGCAGCGCCAGCCGGGCTACGTCCACCACCAGCGGGGCGGCGAGCAAGGAGTCGCACCCCTGCCAGGTGAACTGGAGGGTCATCTTGGTGCCGAGGAAGCCCTCGAAGTGGACGTGGTCCCAGGCCGTCTTCCAGTCGTCCAGCGACTCGACGTACTCGATCGTCACCAGCGACTGCGGCCGGTAGCCGAGCAGGTCCGCCAGGAGCGCGTCCTTGGTGTTCACCTTCGACCGCTTGTGTTCGGGGTCGCTCAGCACCTGGCCGTCGCGGTTGCCGAGGATGTTGTGCCCGACCCAGCTCAGCACCCGGAGGTTCCGCCGGGCGAACAGCGGGGCCAGCACCGACTTCAAGAGCGTCTCGCCGGTCTTCAGGTCCTGCCCGCCGACCGGCACCCCGCGCTCGCGGGCCAACTCCTCCAACGCCGGCAGCGTCGCCCCGCGGGACGGGGTCAGGTTCACATACGGGAACCCGGCGTCGAGGGCGGCGAAGGCGTACAGGCTGCTCGTCGGGAGGACCGCCGACCCGGGCTTGTCGAGGTGCGGCAGGAGCCGGTCGAGCGACTGGTGTTCGTCGCCGCGGTCGAACGGCGGCTCGGTCGAAGCCGCGTTGACGACCACCACCTGCTCGACCCCGGCGGCCGACCGGAACGCCCGGAGGTCGCGTTGCACCTGGTCGATGGCGGCCCGGTGGGAGTCCGCCCGCCGCAGGTCCGGGCGGTCGGCCAGGGCGGCGACGGCCGGCCCGGCCCCGTAGGCCACCCCGGGCCGGACGTTGGCCGACCACGCTTCCAGGTCGGCGGCGCAGGCGTCGAGGGTCCGCCGGTCGAACACGGTCGACCGCTCGTGCAGCTCGCGGGCGGCGGTGAGCAGGCTGGCCCGGCGGATGTCGTGGCCGCCGACGGCGAAGGCCGCCGGGTCGTCCAGGTCGAGGCCGGCGAACGCGGGCAGGGCGGTGACGAGGCCGGTCGGCGGGGTCAGCCCGCGGGCCAGGGCGGCGAGGCCCAGGGCGGTGGTGCTGCCGACCCCGCCGCAGGCCCCGATGATCCACAAGCCGACGCGCCGCTGGGCCATGACCGGGGTGTCCGTCGTCGGAGAGCCGCCCGAGGTCAGCCCGGGCGTGGGCGGTGGGGCGGGCGGAGGCGGGGAATCATTCATTCTCGCCCCGGCCGCCGGGTTGGTCAAGCTGGCCGGGCCTGTGCCAACCCCCACCCAGGCCGTTGGCCTGGGCTCTGCTGGCGTGGGCCTTCGGCCCGCGGGTAGTGCCGGCCCGAAGGGCCGATTCCGTCAGCCCAGGGCGAAGCCCTGGGGACTGGGTCGCGGTACACGGATTGCCGGCATTTGACAACGCCCCGGGGGAATGTATGATACGGGTGTACAGTTACGACCCGGGGCGGCTTAGGGCCGCGGGTCGGGCCGGGCGGAGGGCGAGCACGAGCGGGTCCGGTCATGCGGGGGTCGGGACGCAACCCCGACCCGGGCGACGGGTTCGGCCCCGGCCGGAAACCGAGCATGACAGCCCCATTACGACCACCCGGCGAGGAAACGCCGGGAATCCTAGTAAAAAACCGACGCGGGCGGGGCTGCGAAAGAACAGGGGGGGAGGGGGGTGGCATCGGGGTAAACCCCGCGATCCAAGCCCAATCTCTCGCCGACCCGGGGGCTGCGGCCTGCCGCGGTCAGCCGGGGCACGACCGGATTCGGCCGGGTCATGATCGTACACCGGGGTGGTCATCCGGCGACCGGTCGGGGGCAGCGGATGGCCGGACCAACTCCCGGGCGACCCGCCAGCCGACCCAGCCCATCAGAAGAACCGACACCTGGACCACCGGCCCCGGCGGCAGGTGTTCGATCTCCAGTTTGGCCAGGGGCGTGCCGACTAGCAGGGCCAGCCAGCCGGCCACGAACAAACAGAGCCAGGCGTCCCGCCGGCCGGGGGACTCCTGCCACAGGACGACCGCCGCCGGGACCAGGACGGCCCACTCGTAGACCAGGGCGTGCGGCGACAGCCAGAGCGACAGGAAGACGGCGGCCGGGAACATGACCGCAACCGGCGCGCCGGTCCGCCGGGCGACCCACACGGCGACCGCCAGCCCGGCGAGGGCCGTCGCCCCGGTCAGGCCCCAGGTGACAACGGCCGGGGCGTCGGGCAGGAGGAGGGTCCAGAACGCCCGCGGCGACTGCTTGTTCCAGCCCCACTCGCCGCCGTAGCCGACGTTCGCCCGCAGGGACGCGACGAACGCCCGCGACCCGTCGGGAACGGCGAGCCAACTGACGGCCGCCAGGAACGCCCCCATGACGATGACGCCGGCCCAGCTTCGGGCGTGCCGTCGGGGGTTTAGGCCCCACCAGACGAACAGCCCGATCAACAGCGGCGGCTTGAACCACAGCAGCCCGGCCACCAGACCCGCCGCGAACGGCCGGCCGGCGGCGGTCAGCCGGTAGACGGCCGCAAAGACGCCCAGGCTGAGCAGCGAGTTCTGCCCGAAGCTGACCGCCGCGAAGACCGGGAAGAAGGTCAGCGACCGGAGGATGACGCGGCCCGGCCGGTCGGGATGAAGGAGGTGAACGGCTGCGGCCAGCACCCCGACCCCGGCGGCCATCCAAATCAGGTTGCTGGCGACGAACGGCAGCCCGGCCGTGGGCAGGTAGAGTAATGCGTAAAAGGGGGGGTTCCGGTAGCCGACCAGCATCCCCCAGTCCGGCCGGCCGATCAGGGTGCCCTGGTAGGCGCCCAGTGCTTCGTAGTCGTACATGTCGCCGGCCGTCCCGTCGCGGACGTGCCGAGCGGCCGAGTAGAAGGCCAGGTGGTCGACGCCGATGAGGGTGCCCTCGGCGTCGTACTTCCAGCCGCCGACGGCCAGGCTGCCGACCCAGACGACCCAGGCGAACGCCCCGACCGGCCAGCCGATCCAGAGCCCGCCCCGGAGCCAGTCGGCGGTTCGGGCGTAGGTCATGGGGCGGCCAGGACCTCGCGGACGAGTTCTTCCGGCACCCCGTCCACCAACTCGACGTGGCCGGGTCGGGTCGGCAGGACGAATCGCAGCCGGCCGGCGACGGCCTTCTTGTCCCGCCGCATGACGGCCAGCAGGTCGTCGGCCGGCCACCCCGGCTGCGGGGCGGTCGGCAGTCCGAAGGCGGTAAGGAGGGCGGCCTGCCGGCGGGTCAGCTCGCCGTCGATCCGGCCGAGCCGTTCCGCCAGCCGGCTCGCGCAGGCCATGCCGGCGGCGACCGCCTCGCCGTGCAGCCAGGCCCCGTACCCGCCGACCGTCTCGAAGGCGTGGGCGAAGGTGTGGCCGTAGTTCAGGACGGCCCGGAGGCCGGTTTCTTCGCGTTCATCCCGCTCGACCACGTCTGCCTTGAGCCGGCAGCACCGGGCAACGGCCGGGACCAGCACGTCCGGGTTCCGTGCCCGCAGCTCGGCGGCGTTCGCCTCCAGTGAGTCGAAGAAGGCGGCGTCGAGGATGACGCCGTACTTGACCACCTCGGCCAGCCCGCTGCGGTATTCCCGGTCGGGCAGGGTGCCGAGTACGGCCGTGTCGATCCGGACCCCGGCCGGCTGGTGGAACGCCCCGATCAGGTTCTTCCCCCGTGGGTGGTTCACACCGGTCTTGCCGCCGACGGACGAGTCCACCATCGCCAGCAGGGTGGTCGGGACCATGACCAGCGGCAGGCCGCGGTTGTAGGTGGCGGCGGCGAACCCGGCGAGGTCGCCGACCACCCCGCCGCCGACCGCCACCACCGGGGTCTTCCGGTCGGCGTGCAGGTCGTACAGGGCGTCGTACAGGCGGGCCGCCTGGTCCAGCGACTTCGACCCCTCGCCGGCCGGGACGGCGGCCGTCGCGGTTCGGAAACCGGTGGCGGCCAGGGCGTCGGCAACCGTCCGGGCGTGTGCGGTCGTGTTCGCGTCGCACACCACGAGGGCGAGGCGGGCGTCCGGCAGGAGCTTCCGGACGAACGGACCGACCCCGGCCGGGTCGCCGGCGGCCAGGGCGATGTCGTAGGCCCGCGGCCCGAGGTTCACGCGGACGGTCTGCATCCGGGCATTTCAGCGAGGCGGGCGGCCGTCGCCCAGGGTATTCTGGGCGGGTCCGGCCATCCCGCCCTGGTTCGCCCCATGCCACCGGAACCGCCCGCCCCGCCGCCCGAGCCGGCCTTGAAAGAGTTCGCCCGCGCCCCTCTGGTGCCGGTCGCCGTGGCGGCGACGGCCGGGCTGGTCGCCGACCGGTACGGCGGGCTGCCGATCGGGGCCGAGCTGCTCGCCGCGGCCGCCGCGATGGTCGTCTGGCTGGTCCAGCTCCTCCGGGCCGAGGCGGCGGCCGTCTGGCTGTGGGTGGCGGCCGGGGCGCTGGCGGCCGCGCATCACCACGCCCACCGGAACGGGTTCGGGGCCGATGACATCGGGCTGGCTGCCTCGGGCCGGCCGGTCCCGTGCAAGGTCCGCGGCGTCCTGGCCGACGAGCCGACCCACTTCCCGCCGCCGAAGCCCGACCCGCTCCGGGCCATGCCCGGCACCGAAACGACTACGGCCGTCCTGGAGGTGGCCCAACTCCACGGCCCGGCCGGGTGGCAGGTGGCGTCCGGCCGGGCGCGGCTGACCGTCGAGGGTCGGCTCGACGGGCTCCACCACGGCGACGCCGTCGAGGCGGTCGGGCAACTGACCCGGCCGGCGACGCCGTCGAACCCCGGGGAGTTCGACCGGGCCGGCCGGCTGCGGGACCAGCGGGTCACGGCCGAATTGCGGACGAAGCGGTCGGCCGAGGGTGTCGCCCGGCTGGAGGAAGGCTGGCGGACATCGTTGTTCGGGTGGCTGGCGGCCGTCCGGGGCTGGGGCGGGCGCGTGCTGGCGGCGAACCTCCCGCCGGGCGAGGCCCCGCTGGCGTCGGCCCTGTTGCTCGGCGACACCGCCGCCCTGGACCGGGAGGAGTGGGACGCCTACGTCCGGACCGGGGTGGTCCACGTCCTGGCGATCTCCGGGCAACACCTCGTGGTGCTCGGCTGGTTCGTGTGGCTGGTGCTGCGAACGGGAGGGGTGAGACGGCGGTGTGGTGCGTGGTGGGTGGCCGGGGTGATGGTCGGGTACGCCCTGCTGACCGGCGGCCGGCCGTCGGCGGTGCGGGCGGCGGTGATGGTCTGCGTGGTCTGTGGCGCGATCGTGCTCCGCCGGCGGGCGGACCCGGCGAACGCCTTCGCCCTGGCCTGGCTGGTCGTGATCGGCTTCAACCCCGCCGACCCCTTCACCGCCGGCTGCCAACTCTCCTTTCTTTCCGTGTTCGTGTTGATCTGGGGCTTGGGTCCGTGGCTCGCCCCGCGGCCGCTCACCCCGCTCGAACAACTGGTCGATGACAGCCGGACGCTGCCGGAGAAGGTCGTCCGGCGGGCGGTCCGACTGGTCGCGGCGGCCTATGCCGTCAGCCTCGTCCTCGGGGCGGTGAACGCCCCCCTCATCTTGGCCTGGCAGAACTTGGTCTCGCCGGTCGGCGTCCTGATCGGGCCGCCGCTGGTGCTGCTCACCTCGGTCGCACTCGTCGCCGGCTTCTTGCTCCTGCTGGCCGCCCCGGTCGGGTGGCTGGCGGGGTGGCCGTTCGCCCGGGTGACGGAATGGAGCCTGGCCGGGTGCGAGGGGCTGGTGCGTCTGGCGGAAGGTATGCCCGGCGGGTGGGTCTACGCCCCCGGACCGGCCGTGTGGTGGCTGGTCGGGTTCTACGCCGGGGTGGCCGGGGCAGTGCTGCTGGCCGGCCGGTGGCGGTGGCGGTGCCTGGCCGGGCTGGCGGCCTGGACCCTGTTCGGCCTGGTCCTGTCGTACGACCGGCCGACCGGCGACGAACTGCGGGTGACGTTCCTGGCCGTCGGCCACGGCGGGTGCGTGGTGCTGGAAACGCCCGACGGCCGGGTGCTGCTGTACGACGCCGGGACGCTGACCGGCCCGGGCATGACCCGGCGGGTGCTGGCCCCGTACCTGTGGCACCGGAACGTCTCGCGCATCGACGAGGTGTTCCTGTCGCACGCCGACCTCGACCACTTCAACGGCCTGCCGGAACTGCTCAAGCGGTTCGACGTCGGGCGGGTGACGCTGACCCCGTCGTTCCGGGACAAGCCGTCGCCCGGGGTGGCGGCGGTGCTGGCCGACTTCGAGCGGCGGCGGACGATCGTGCGGGTGGCGAAGGCCGGCGACCGGTTCGACGCCGGCGGGGGCGTGCTGATCGACGTGCTCCACCCGCCGGCCGACGGCCCGGCCGGGAACGAGAACGCCCGCAGCCTGGTGCTGCTGGTCCGCCACGCCGGGCATTCGATTTTGTTGACCGGCGACCTGGAAGGGCCGGGCCAGGACGTGCTGACGGCGACCCCGGCCCCGGCGGTGGATGTGATGCTCGCCCCGCACCACGGGGCGGTCGGGGCGAACGCCCGGCGGCTGGCGGACGGGAAGTTCGCCCCCGGGCCGATGGCGGCGTGGGCCAAGCCGCGGCTGGTGGTGTCGAGCCAGGCCGACCGGCCGACGGCCCACCTGGAGGCGGCCTACCCGGCCGTCTGGGACACCGCGACCGTCGGGGCGGTGACGGTCCGCAGCCATTCGTCGGGACTGGTGGCCGAGACGTTTCGCACCGGTGAGGTAAGAGTGGTGAGGAGGGGGCAGTGATAATTTTGTGAAATCGCAGTTGACACCGACGACGTGGGAATGTAGAAGGGGATTGTATAGCACTTCGCTCACCCCAATAGACTTCGGCGGTCATCAACCGGGAGGCTGATCGCGTCTAGAGCTGTTTCGGGTCGGTTGTAGCGGTTCCGCGGGTGACCCCGTAACAGGCTGTGACACAACCTCCGGGAGCCCCTGAAAAGCCAGGCTCAGTCGAGGTTGTGTCACAGCCTGTAAGCTGATAGCGACCCCCGGAGGGTGGCTATGGCGTTCGGGATGGACCTGCGGGTGCGGGTGCTGACGGCGGTCG
>JAIEQN010000341.1 GCA_019747685.1 Gemmataceae bacterium | reverse complement strand
ACCAGCTTCTGGTCGACGGTGTGGTTGCACCGCATCAGGTAGGCGTAGCACGGGTCGTTGTTGATGACCATCTCGTAAATCTTCGACAGGCCGTACTCGTAGCTCTTCTTCAGCTCCTCGTACTGCATCCCGAACGACCAGTGCGGGTACCGGGTGGGGAACCCGCCGTAGGCGGCGATCTCGTTCAGGTCGTCGGCGTCGACGACCTCGAAGATGGTCTCGTAGAAGTCCAGCCCGTACCCCCGGGCGTACCCCTCGATCTCGTCCTTCAGGACGCGGAGGTGGGGCGGCAGGTTGGTGTAGTAGAACCCGGTGCTCATCGGCGGCCCGCCTTCCATCGGTGGTGCGCGTTACTTCTTCGCCAGGGCGATGATCAGCCCGCCGGCGAGCGACATCACCGCCCCGACGAGGACGGCCACGAGCGCCCACAACCGCCCGGACCAGACCTCGACCCGCTTCAGGTGGTCCTGGAGTTGCTGCCGGTGCAGGGCAACTTCCTGGCGGAGTTCGGCGTTGACCCGGTCACGCTCCCGCCCCAGCGCCCGCTCCTCGTCACGCTCGCGTTTCGCTTCGTCGGCGGTCCGGGTCAGGATTTCGATCCGTTCGATCGCGCCACGGAACTCGACGGCGAACTCCTGTATAAGGGCGGTGGGCGACTTGGCCACGTTCAGGCCTCCACGGGTTCCGCGAGGAACTGCGTCAGCCGATCCTTGGTGCGGGCCAGGAACTTGTCGAGTAGCCTGCCCCAGGCGTCTCGACAGGCAGCCCGAATCCGCCGCTCGTCGGCGAAGTCGCCCGAGCCCATGAGCCGGCGAACGATGCCGGTCCAGTCGAGAAGCGCGAGACGGAGTTCGAGGAAGACGGACCCCGATTGGGGCGCGGCATCCCAGGTCACCTCGACATCCTCGCGCCAGCTGCGAATCTCGTCCGCCAACAGGGAGGTGGCCCGCTCAGCCAGGACGAGCAGATCCGGGTGATCGCGGAACCCGAGGTACTCCAGCTTCTTGAACATCGCCTGCCCTCCTCACCGCCCGGTCTTGAGGAACTCCTTGATGCTCCCGAGGATCGCGTTCCGGTCCGGGATGCGGCTGACGACCACGTTCTCGTGCTCGTCGGTCAGTTCGCTGACGTGCTCGAAGAACTCGCCGCTGCCGTACGGCGACTCCACCTGCCCGTACCCGAACAGGTTCAGCTTCGGCAGGAGCTGCTTGGACAACAGGTCCATGCACTTGGGCACGTCGTCGCCCCAGTTGTCCCCGTCCGAGAAGTGGAAGGCGTAGACGTTCCAGTCGGAGGTCGGGTAGCGGGCGTCGACGATCTTGTTGCACAGCTCGTAGGCCGAGCTGATCTTCGTCCCGCCCGACTCGCGGGTGTGGAAGAAGGTGTGCTCGTCCACCTCGGCGGCCACCGCGTCGTGGATGATGTAGACCGTCTCGACGCCCGTGTAGTGCTTCTTGATCCAGGTGTCGATCCAGAACGACTCGATCCGGACGATCTCCTTCTGCTCGTCGGTCATGCTCCCGGACACGTCCATCATGTAGACGACGCAGGCCACGCTGTCCGGCTTCGGGATCTCCCGCCAACTCCGGTACCGCTTGTCCTCCCGGACCGGGACGACGACCGGCTCGCCCGGGTCGTACTGGCCGGCCGCGATCTGCCGCTGCAAGGCCCGCTTGAACGTCCTCTTGAAGTGCTTGAGCGACTCCGGGCCGACGCTCCGGATGCTCGAGTACTTGTCCTTCTCGGTGACGATGTTCTTCTTCCCCCGCGGCTCGATCCGCGGCAGTTCCAGCTCCTCGCCGAGAATCTGGGCCAGCTCCTCCAGCGACAGGTCGACCTCCAGGATGTGCCCGCCCGGCTGGTCGCCGGCCTGGGGGTCGCCGTCCTCCTGGGGGGCGGTCAGCGGCTGACCCGGCTGGCCGGGGCCGACCCCGACCCCGCCGGAGCCTTTCTTGCCGAATCGGAACTGCGGCAGGTTGATCTGGGGCAGGGGGATCGACACCAGGTCGTTCCCCTTCTTCCCGATCATCTCCCCGCGGCTGATGTACTTGGAAAGGTTGCTCTTCACCTTCCCGCGGACCAGCTTGCGGAACCGCTGCAGGTCCTGCTCGATCTTCTGTCCCACGGCGGCGGGCCTCCGGCGGACCGGGGTTGCGTCCGGCTACTCCATCGTACCCCACGGCGGGCCGCCCGGGTACGCCGGTTCGCCCGGAACCGGCCGGCCGGTTGTGTCCGGCGGCCCGCCCGGCTACCCTGGAACGGACCCGGGGAGGGCGGCCGATGGTCAAGAAGGCGAAGGACGACGAGATGCGGTCGATCTGCTCGGCCTGCTTTACCAGCGTCCCGATCGAGCAGACCCACGTCCAGCCGGGGTACAACGACCACCTCCGGGCCTACGTCACCTGCTACCGGTGCGAGGGGTGCCGGACGGCCGACCTGGAGAAGACCCGGGGGCGGATCGCCGCCTGCACCGACGCCGAGGAGCTGTCCACCGGGGAGCTGTTCTTCGCCCGGTACGGGGTCCCGCTCCCGGACCTCGGCCCGGAACCGACCCTGGAGGCGGTCCGGGACGGGCTGTTGGCCCTGGTGGACCGGCTGATCTCCGGCGACCTGCGCATCCGGATCGACCCGAAGACGGCCGTCCCGATCGACCTGCCGCCGGACTTCGGGCCGCCCGGGAAGGACCCGCCGGGCGGGTCGTTGGGGAGCTGGCTGCCGCCGGGTTGAGGTGCCGACGAACAAGCCCACCGGCAGTAGCCGGTGGGCTCGAGGGGTCGCCGCCGGGGGATGGTGGGATGGGGGTGCCCTGAGCCGCACCCTCCAGCGCTTATGGCTGCTGCTTCCGCCCTGACCAGGTTCACACCTTCAGGTCGGTCAGGCCCCCACCCCACCAAGCCCCGGGGCGACTTCGTCGCAAGGCAAAAGTCAAAAGGAACAAGGCAAAGTCCGAAACCAACCGGGCCTGCCGTATTTTCCTTTTTCCTTTTGCCTTTTTCCTTACTTTTTCGTCTGCCCCCGGGCGAAGATGCTGGCCACGAAGGTCAGCACGTCGGTGGCACTCGCCTCATTATAGCCGTAGTTGCGGATCAGGCGACTCTTGACCACGTCGATTTTCTCCTGGGTCGCCTTATCCACCACGTTCGACACCAGGCTGCTCAGCTTGATCGAGTCCTTCTGGTCCTCGAACAGCTTCAACTCCAGGGCCTTCTGGAGCCGCTCGTTGGTCCGGTAGTCGAACTTCTTGCCGTCGATCGCCAGGGCCCCGATGTAGTTCATGATCTCCCGGCGGAAGTCGTCCTTGCGGCCCTCCGGGATGTCGATCTTCTCCTCGACCGACCGCATCAGCCGCTCGTCCGGCTCCTCGTAATTGCCGGTGTACCGGTTGCGGACCTTCTCCCGCTGGGTGTACGCCTTGACGTTGTCGATGTAGTTGCCGCACAGCCGGGTGAGGGCCTCCTCGTCGGCGGCGATGGCCCGCTGGACCTCGTTCTTCACGACGTCCTCGTACTCCTCCTTGACCACCGACAGCATCTCCTTGTACTGCCGGAGTTGGTCCTCGTCCTTGACCAGCGAGTGGTGCCGCAGCCCGTCCTCCAGCTCCTTCATCACCATGAACGGGTTGATGTTGTCCTCGTCCGGGTGGGCCACCAGGGCGTTGGAGATCTTGTCCTGGATGTACCGCGGGCTGATCCCGGTCATCCCCTCGGCCACCGCCTCCCGCTTCAGGTCGATGACGTTGTCCTCGGTGAACCCGGGGAGCGTCTTGCCGTTGTACAGCTTCATCTTCTGGAGCAGGCTGAGGGAGGCGTGCTTGGGCGGGGTCAGCCGGGTCAGCACCGCCCACATGGCCGCCACCTCGACCGTGTGCGGGGCGATGTGCTTCCCCTTGACCTTCGCGGCGCTGTAGTCCTTCTCGTAGATCTTCACCTCGTCCCGCAGCCGGGTGACGTACGGGATGTCGATCTTGACCGTCCGGTCCCGCAGGGCCTCCATGAACTCGTTGTTCTGGAGCCGCCGGTACTCGGGCTCGTTGGTGTGCCCGAGGATGACCTCGTCGATGTCCGTCTGGGCGAACTTCTTCGGCTTGATCTTGTGCTCCTGGGACGCCCCGAGCAGGTCGTACAGGAACGCCACGTCCAGCTTCAGGACCTCGATGAACTCGACGATCCCGCGGTTGGCGATGTTCAGCTCGCCGTCGAAGTTGAACGCCCGGGGGTCGCTGTCGCTGCCGTACTCGGCGATCTTCCGGTAGTTGATGTCCCCGGTCAGCTCGGTCGAGTCCTGGTTCTTCTCGTCCTTCGGCTGGAAGGTGCCGATGCCCACCCGGTCCTTCTCGGACAGCACGACCCGGTAAATCTTGACCTCGTTCTCGAGCATCTTCAGCCAGTCGCCGCCGTACCTCGGCAGCCGGGTCTTGAACTCGTACCGGCTGTACGGGCTGAGGTCGCCCTTGATCTTGATCTCGTACGGGTGCGGGGCGGCCTGCTCGTTGAGCATGGCCAGGAGCTTCGCCCGGTGCTCCTCGGGGACCAGTTGCAGCGGCTCGCCGTACATCGGGTCCTTGGCCCAGTTGCCGTCCGCCCCCTTCCAGGCGAACGAGAAGAGCATCCCGCCGTCGGTCCGGCTGTAATCCTCCAGGCCCCGCTTCAGCAGCCGGGCGATGGTGCTCTTGGCGCTGCCGACCGGGCCGTGCAGGAGGATCACCCGGCGCTCGGTCCCGTACCCGAGGGCGGCGCTCTTGAACGTGTTGACCAGCTGCATCAGCGGCCGGTCGAGGCCGTAGATGGCGTCGGCGTGGCGGCTGGCGAAGTCGGTGAAGAACTTGAACCGGGTCAGCTTGTCCTTATTCTCGTACACGTCCTCGACGCCGTGCGACAGGATCATGTCGTACAGCCGCTGGTAGGCCGTGCGGGTGACGGCCGGCTGCTCCAGGACGATGTTCAGGTAGTCGCCGAACGACCCCTCCCAGTGGAGCTTCTTGAAGTCGGTGGTGTCGATCTCGGTCCGGAGGGTATCGAGGATCGCCGTGGCGGTCGCCATCGGGGGTGTTCCTCCTGGTCGGGGGCGCGTGGGCGCCGGGTTCGGGCTCCGCCCGGCCGGGACCGGCCGACGGGATGGTTCTCGGCCCGGGTGTACGGTCGGCGTCGCGGTTGGGGTGGCGGCGGCCGGCGGTCGTGCCCCGGGGCGGCGGGGAGGGGCCGCATCAGGGTAGCCGGTCGGCCCCCCGGTTTTCAAGGCCCAACCCGGACAATCCGCCGGGCCGGGTCAAACCACCGCATTCTACCATCCGGCCGGCGGTCTGTCCAAGTTGGCACGCCGGGCGGAGCCCGACTTGCGCCGGCGGGCGCAACCGGCTAGAGTGGACGGCGTTCCGGTGACGGCCGGGCGGACACTTCCCCGGCCGTAGACTGGGGTTGCCGCCGGCCGGGCGGGCGGGGTAGACGCCACGCTCGGCCGGGGTCCGGCCGGTCCCACTCGACGGAACGGGGGCATCCGATGCGGAACTTGCTGGCGTTGGTCGGGGCCGCGGTGGTCGGGTTCGCCGGGGTCGGCTGGTACATGGGCTGGTACACCGTGAAGGTGGCCAAGTCCGGGGACGGCACCATCCAGGTGCAGGGCAACCTGGACACGAATAGGGTGGTGCAGGACGCCGGGGAGGGGGCCAAGCGGGTCGGCGAGCTGATCGGGTCGCAGGGGGAGAAGAAGGCCGACGGCCCGTCGAGCCCGGCCAACACCCCCGCCCCGAAGGCCGGCGGCGGCTGGCTCTTCGGCGACTGGGACGCCCCGGCCGACCCGAAGGCGACCGGGAAGCGGTAGTATCATGTCTTGGCGAGCGGGGGGCGTCAGCCCCCTGTTTCTTCGGTTCATCGGAAACAGGGGGCTGACGCCCCCCGCTCGCCCGGAATCGGTCGCATGTCCGACGAGGACGCCTTTCTCGCGGCCATCGCCGCGGCCCCGCTCGACGACACCCCGCGGCTGGTGTACGCCGACGGGCTGGACGACCGTAACGACCCCCGGGCCGAATACGTCCGGCTGGAGGTCGAGCGGCAGCACCTCAAACCCAAGGACAAGCGGCGACCCGACCTGACGGCCCGGCTCGAAGCCCTTCGCCCGCTCGCCGACATCCACCGGTTCCCCCGCATCGACCGGCCGGGGAGGTACACGTTCTACTAGGCGCCGGACCAGTGCGAAGGCGCCCGCGAGTCCGGCCGGGTTGGGCGGCCCCTGGACGAAGTCCGCTATCGTAACGGGCGGACGTGGCTGCCGAAGGCCAGTGCTGTCGGAGACTACGTGTACGTCGTCGCGTTCCGGAGGTACCTTCTGTACCTGGTCGCCCGGATGCGCGTCGCGCGGGGGGTCGCCGAGACGTACCGAGTGGGGTACGTCACGGCCCTGGAAGGTGTCGAAGGGACACCGGTCGTGCTGGACCGGGCTGTGCCCCCGGCGGCCCTGGCCGGCATGCGTTGGTTTGGGTCGGGTAACGAGGAGCGTCGGCCGGCGCAAAACCCGGACGGGACGCTGGCCTCGTTCGAGCAGTTCGGCCGGACGTTGCGGCTGGCGTTGGCCACCGCCATCGACTTCGACGCCCTCCTCCGGGCCGGCTGATGGACCTGATCGAGTCGCGGTCGATCCTGTCGCTGGCCACCGGGTTCATCCGCCGGGGCGGGTTCGACTGGACCTGTAACCCCTACGTTGGCTGCTCCTTCGGCTGCACCTACTGCTACGCGGCGTACCTGCCCCAGAACCGCCGGCCGGTCGAGGACTGGGGCCGGTGGTTCACGGCCAAGCGGAACGCCGTCGAGCTGGCCCGAAAACAGGGCCACAAGGCCGCTGGCCAAGCAGTCTACATGTCCAGCGCCACCGACCCGTACCAACCCGCCGAGCGGTCGCTGATGCTCACCCGCGGCGTCCTCGAAGAACTCCTGCCGCACCAGCCCCGGCTGGTCGTCCAGACCCGCGGGCCGCTGGTCGTCCGCGACATCGACATCCTCTCACAGTACCGGGCCGTCCGGGTCAACGTTTCCGTCCCGACCGACTCCGAGCGGGTCCGGCGGCTGTTCGAGCCGAAGGCCCCGCCGCTCGACCGCCGCTGGGCCGCCCTGCACGAACTCATGGCTGCCGGCGTCCCGGTCGGGGTGTGCGTCACCCCGACGCTACCGATCGAAGATGACGACGGTTTCGCCCGGCGGATCGCCGACCTGTCGCCCGACGTACTCGTTTGCCAGGACTTCCACGACGCCGGCGGGCGGTTCGGGGCCGACACCGGCGACGCCGCCCGGCAGCTCTTGGCCGAGACCGGCTGGTCCCCGGCCGACTACCGCCGGCTGGTGAACCGGCTCCGCGAGGCGATGACCGTTTACGAGGGCGAGGCCGGGTTCTTCCCGCCCCCGGCGGCCGCTACCGTACCGGGATGAAGCCGACCCGCGCCGACCTGCTCGCGGCCGCCGACAAGACCCTGCCGGACGTGATCGCCCCCGGGCTGAAGGTGCTATTCTGCGGCATCAACCCGGGGCTGTACTCGGCCGCCATCGGCCACCACTTCGGCCGGCCCGGCAACCGGTTCTGGCCGACCCTCCACGCCGCCGGGTTCACCCCCCGGCGGCTCGACCCGTCCGAGGAACGCGAGCTGCTGCCCCTGGGCTACGGGATCACCAACGTGGTGAGCCGGGCGTCGGCCGCCGCGGACGAGCTATCGATCGAGGAGATCGTGGCCGGCGGGAGGGTGTTGCGGAGGAAGGTGTTGAAGTACCGGCCGCGGTTTCTCGCGGTCCTCGGGGTGACGGCCTACCGGGTGGCGTTCGCCGCCCCAAAGGCGGCCGTCGGTCCACAGCCCGACGGGGTCGGCGACACCCGCGTCTGGGTGCTGCCCAACCCGTCGGGCCTGAACGCCCACCATCAAGCCGCCAGTCTGGCTGGGGTGTTCGGCGAACTCCTCGCTGCGGCGTCGGCCGTCAGCCCTTCGTAGAAGTCCTCGAACCGGCGGGTGGCGGCCGACCGGCTGTACTCGGCCTCGACCCGCTTCCGGGCCGCCGACCCGAACGCCGCCGCCCGTAGCGGGTTGGCTAGATACTGCCCGATCGCGTCAACCAGAGCGGCCCCGTCCCCGGGCGGGACGATCAGCCCGCTCCGGCCGTGCTCGACCAGCTCGGCGTTCGCCCCCACGTCCGTGGCCACCACCGCCCGCCCGGCCGACATCTTCTCCAGCAGCGCGTTCGACATCCCCTCCGAGTGCGACGGCAACACCGCCACCTCGACCGTCCGCAGGAACCCGGCCACGTCCGCCACCGACCCGCGGAGCGCGAACCGGTCGCCGAGGCCGAGGTCGGCGTGCAGCCGTTCGAGTTCGGCCCGCTGGTCCCCCTCCCCGGCCACCTCAAACACCAGTTGCGGGAACCGCTCGCACGCCTCCTTCGCGACCCGCATCAGCCCGTCGATGTTCTTCACCGCCCGGAGGTTGGCCACGCACCCGACCCGCACCCGCTTCTTCGACGTGTCCGGGAGCATGAATCGGTTGAACCGGGCCGTATCGACGCCGTTCGGGAGGACCGCCACCCGGTCGGCCGGCAGCCCGTCCCGCTCGACCAGGTGCTGCTTGCCCGCGGCGGTGTTGGTCAGGGTCCGGTCCACGAACGGCCGGACCGCCCGGCCGCAGAGCCGGTGCTTGGCCGTCCGCCAGTAGCCGAGGTTGTTCTGCACCCGGAGGACGTGCCGGACGCCGCACGCCCGGGCGAGCGGGGCGGCGAAGTAGGCCGGGTCGAGGAAGTAGGTCTGCACCACGTCCGGGCGTTGTTCCCGCCAGAGCCGCCGCAGCCGGCCGGCGGCCCGGGCGGCCCCGACGCTCAGCAGCTTCCGCACCCCGAGCCGGACGACCGGGCAGTCGGCCGGCTCCAGAGCCCGGGACAGGTCGTCCTCGCCGTCGAGCAGGACCAGCGACGGCTCGACCCGCCGGCGGTCGAGGTGGTTGATGAGGGCCAGGAGCTGCGTCTCGGTCCCGGCCCGGGTCAGCCGGTCGATGACGAAGCTCACCCGGACCGGGTCGGCGGCGGGTTCGCGGAGGACGGCCGGGCGGCGGGGTGCGAGCAGGGTGGACATCCGTGTCCTTTCGGTCAGGCGGCGACGGCGGGCGACGAACACAACCGGGCGAACAGGGCGAGGTAGGCGGCGGCCTGGGCCGCGAACGTGAACCGCTCCCGCATCCGCCGCTGGCCGGCCGCGCCCGCCCGTGAGCGGAGGGCCGGGTCGCGGAGCAGGTGCAAGAGGCTGCCGGCGAGGGCGGCCGGGTCGCCGGGCGGGACGAGCAGGCCGGTCTCCCCGTCGGCCACCACCTCGGGCGTCCCGCCGACGGCCGTGGCCACCACCGGCACGCCGGCGGCGCTCGCTTCGAGGGCCACGTTCGGCAGCCCCTCGGTGAACGACGGCAGGACGACCACATCGGCGGCCGGCAGGAGGCGATCAAGGTCGGACCGGAACCCGGGCAGGACGAACCGGCCTACCAGCCCGAGGTCGGTCACGCGGCGTTCGAGGTCGGGCCGCATCGCCCCTTCCCCGAACAGCACGAACCCGATGTCCGGGTCGTTCCGCAGCACTTCGGCCGCGGCGTCGATCAGGACATCAAAGCCCTTCTCCGGGCTGAGCCGGCCGGCCGCGACCACGATGTTCGAGACGGGCGCGGGGAGGAAGCCGCGGAGGGCGAGCCGGGCGGGCGCGGCGTCGCCGAACCGTGCCGCGTTGCGGATCACGGACAGCCGGCGCTCGGGGACCCGGCACCACCACCGCACCTTCGCCGCCTGCCCGTCCGAGACGCAGACGACGTGATCCATCAGCGGCAGGTGCCGGCGATCGAGCCACTCGTAGGCCCGGACCTTCCGGTCCTCGGCGGTCCAGCCCCGGCAGACGGCCACGGCCGGGACGCCGACCCGCCGGGCCGCCGCCCGCCCGAGGACGTTCGCCTTGTACCCGTGGCAGAGGAGCAGGTCAGCCCCGCGGTCACGCAGAACGCCGGCCAGTTCGCTGACGGCTCCGGCGACGCGGGGGAAGTCGTGGCGGAGGCCGACGGCCGCGACGCCCTGTCCCTCGGCCGCGGCCAGGAATGCAGAGCAGCGGCCGCCTTCGGGGAAGCTGACGACGGTGGTGCGGACGGACGCGGGGAGGGCGGCGGCCAGCCCGAGCATCTGCCGCTCGGGGCCGCCGAGGAAGGTGCTGGCGGTCAGGTGGACCAGGTTCATTCCCGGGCGCGTCCGTGCGTCGGGGGCGGGCGGCTCCGTGCCGAACACGAAGTCTATGCCGGCGGCCGGCCGGGTGTCCACGCGGATCGGTTTGAGCTTAGGCGAACAGGTCGGCCACCTTGCAGGAGAAGCCGGGCAGCACATCGCCGCCGTCGAGGGGAGCGTCCGCTTCGAGTACCCGGGCTTCGAGCGGGTCGGCGATGACCGAGACCGTCCGGTCCTCGGGGTCCACGATCCACACCAGCCGGACGCCGGCGAAGAGGTACTCCTTGGCCTTCGCCTTCAGCTTCTTCATCGAGTTCGACGGCGACACCACCTCGACGCACAGGTCGGCCGGCTGGTCGTGGTACTTGACCACCCGCTTGCCGAGCGGCAACCGCTCCTGGCTGTAGAAGCTCACGTCCGGCCCGCGGACCGTGTCGTCGTCCCGCTCGGTAATCACACCGCTCTCGACCGCCACCCGGCCGATCGGGTGCTGCTTCAGGAACAACTTGATGGCGGTCGCCACGTTCACCTGGACCTCGCCATGCTCCCACCCCGGGTTCGGCATCGTCACCACCTCCCCCCGGACCAGTTCCTGCTTCGACCCGTCCGGCGGGTCGGGCAGGTCGAAGTACTCCTCGGCGGTCAGCTTCCGGGTTGCCACCGTACTCATGCCGGCTCCTCCTCCGTCGGAACCGGGGGCTGACGCCCCCCGCTCGCCGGGAACGATCACGTCTTCGCCACGTTAACCCACTTCCCGGACTTTGCCGAGTCCAACACGGCGTCCAGCACCGCCTGGGTCTCCAGGGCGTCCCGGAACGTCGGGCCGGCCGGCTGGCCGGTCTCCAGTCCCTGCAGGAAGTCGGCGACCTGGTGGGTAAAGCTGGCGTCGTACCCGATCGCCAGCCCCGGCACCCACCACTTGGCCATGTACGGGTGGTCCGGGCTGTTGTCCGTGACGTGGACGCTCTTCCACCCGCGGGTCTTCCCCTCCTCCTTGTAGTCGAACACCTGGAGCCGGTGCAGGTCGTGCAGGTCCCAGAACAGGCTCATGTTCTCGCCGTTGATCTCGAACGTGTACAGGGCCTTGTGGCCGCGGGCGTACCGGGTGCTCTCGAAGTTGGCCAGCGACCCGTTCGCAAAGCGCCCCATGAAGGTGCAGGCGTCGTCGATCCCGACCGGCTCGACCTTCCCGGTCAGTTGGTGCGGCCGCTCCTTCACGAACGTCTCGGTCATCCCGCAGACGGTCTCCATCCGGCCGTTCAGCCAAATGGCGGTGTCGATGCAGTGGGCCAGAAGGTCGCCGCTGACCCCGCTCCCGGCGGCCGCCACGTCCAGCCGCCACAGCCCCTGCCCGCCCTGCGGCAGGTCGGCCTTGATCGTCCAGTCCTGGAGGAACTTGGCCCGGTAGTGGAACACCTTCCCGAGCCTGCCCTCGTCGACGATCCGCTTGGCCAGCGTCACCGCCGGGATGCGGCGGTAGTTGTACCACACCATGTTCGGCACCCCGGCCTTCTCGACCGCCGCGACCATCTCCCGGCCCTCGGCCGTGGTCATCGCCAGCGGCTTCTCGCACAGGATCATTTTCCCGGCGGCGGCCGCCGCCAGGGCGATCTCCTTGTGCAGGTTGTTCGGGGTGCAGATGTCGACGGCGTCGATGTCCGCCCGCCCGACCAGCTTCCGCCAGTCCGTTTCGACCGACTCGTAGCCCCACTGGTCGGCGAACGCCTTCCCCTTGGCCGCGTCCCGGGCGCAGGCGGCCTTGAGGACCACCTTGTACCCGGACGGGAAGAACTGGCCGACCTGCTTGTAGGCGTTGGTGTGGGCCCGGCCCATGAACCCGTACCCGATCATCCCGACCCGGAATTCCTTCTGCGGCATGGGAGAGTACCCCGCGGTTCGTCGCCCCAACGGGGCGACCGGTAATAACCAGGGGTGCCAACCCCTGGGACCCGGCTACCAACGGCCCGGAGCCCCGAAGGGGCGACCCGGTTTCCGATTCGGTCGCCCCTTCGGGGCTCCGGGGTGATGCGTGGCAGATTACCAGGGGCTTACGCCCCCGGCTATTACCGGCCGCCCCGTTGGGGCGAAAATCCGGCTGTCGGGCTACTCCTTGTCCACCGGGCTGAAGTGGTCGTACACCGCCCGGCCGACCTTGGCCATCAGCTCCTGGGCGGCGTTGTCCAGCACCCACCGCCGGTCCGCGTTGTCGTCCGTCAGCACGCACACCGCCACCGGCCCGGACTTGGTCACGATGATCCCGGCCTCGGTCCGGGCGGCGTTCACCGCCCCCGTCTTGTGCGGGTAGTCTACCCCCTCCGGCAGGAGCCGGGCGATCATCTCCTTGTCCTCGCACTCCTTCAGGAGGGCGAGCATCTCCTTACAGGCCTCGGGCGACACCACCTTCCCGCCGTCGATCAACTCCAGCAGCCTCACCATCTCCCGGGCGGTGGTCGAGCCGAGGCCGAACGTCTTGGTCCGCTCCGGGTCGACGCTCGTGTCCTTGCCCTTGTACACCTTGGCGTTGATCCGGGTGTTGGGCAGGCCGAGCCGGGCCATCCGCTCGTTCACCGGGCGGATGCCGGTCTGGTCCAGGACGAGGTTCGTGGCGGTGTTGTCCGAGTGGGCGATCATCAGCCGGGCGGCGTCCCGGACGGTGAACGTCGCCCCGTCCGAGAAGTGCTTGGTCAGCACCCCGCTGCCGGGCACCTTGTCCTCCTTCTTGAGGGTCAGCACCTTGCCGAAGTCGACCTTCCCCTCGGCCTTCTGCCAGTACGCCTCGGCCAGGACGGGGAGCTTGATGAGGCTGGCCGTCGGCATCGGCTCGTCGGCGTTCAGGTAGTACCCCTCGCCGGTCTTGAGGTGCTTGACGGCGACGGCCACCTTGCCCTTGTGGTCCTTCACGAGCGGGGCCAGGGTCGCTTCCAGGTCGGCGGCGGACGCCGCCGGGAGGGCGAACAGGACGACGGCGGCCGGGACGGACAGGCGCATGGCCGGGCCTCGGGTCGGTGGCGGGGTAACGGACAGGATGCCAGAACCGGCCGGGAATGCAAGGGGCCGGGGCCTCGGCCCTTGACCGGCGGCCCGGGGCCGGCTTACCATGCCGGTGGCGTGAGGCATGCGGCCCACGCCGGATTCCCCGCGGGCGCGACCGCCCCGCGAGCCGGAGACCCGCCATGCGACGAGCCTTTCTCGCCTGGGGCTGCGTGCCCCGATCCCACCACCACGACCACGGCTGCGGCCCCGCCCGGGGCGGGTACGCCCGCGGCCGCCGCCACTGGGGAGGCCCCGCCGACGACATGGACGACGACCTCGGGGGCGGGTTCGGCGTCCGCCGGCCGCTCCGCTTCCTGGCCCACAAGCTCGACCTGGACGACACGCAGGTGGCCGAGCTGGCCCGCATCCTGGACGAGCTGAAGACCGAACGCGCCCAGGCCGAGGTGGACCGCCGGCGGACGCTCGGGGTGTTCGCCGACGCCCTGTCCGCGGAGGCGTTCGACGCCGCCAAGGCCGGGGAGGCCGGCCGGCTGCGGGTGCAGTCGGCCGTGCGGGTCCGGGACGCCGTCCTCAAGGCCCTCGGGCAAATCCACGCCCTGCTCAACCCCGACCAGCGGCTCCGGCTGGCGTACCTGATCCGGACCGGCACCCTGGCCGTCTGACCCCGCCACGGACCTTGACAGGCCGCCCCGCGTCGGGGACGATTCCCCGGCCGCGGGGCGGTTCCCAAGCCCGGCAGGCGTCCCGCCCTCACCGGCGGGGCGGTTGTCGCCCCGGGGATACCCCGGGGGCCTTCCACCACTTGGTCTCGGGGCGCGCGACGCCGGGCTCGTTGGGGCCGCCCCGCGGTCACGATCAACTCCCCTCGCCCCTTGAGGGAGAGGGGTTGGGGGTGAGGGGAACGGCCAGGATGGCGCAGTCCGCCCGCGGCCGGTTCGTCGCCAACCTCGCGGCCGCCCTCGTCGCCGGCCGGTGGGACCGCCGGGTGATGCGGGCAGCCGCCGCGGCTGCGGTCGGCGGCAAGCCCGGGTGGCTCGCCCCGCTCGTCCGCCGGGTCCACGCGGCGTACCCCGAGAAGCCCCAGTTCGACCCCGTCCGGGCGTTCCTCGAACGGGACCCGACCCTCGGCCGGGTCATCGACCGCGACGGCCCGCCGGCGGTCGTCCGAGTCTTCGTCCCGCCGGCCGAGATGCTCCCCCCGCCCACGGCCGCCGGCCTGGTCGAGCTGCCGCAACTGCCGACCGAGGCCGCCCTGGCCGAGTGGCTCGGAATCACGCCCGCCCGGCTCCTTTGGCTCGCCGACGCCTCGGGCCGCAACCGCAAGCACCCGCCCGGGCCGCTACGGACGTACCACCACCGCTGGGTGCCGAAGCCCGGCGGCCGGGCCCGGCTCCTCGAAGTCCCGGTCCACCTCCTCAAGGAAGTCCAGCGGGACCTGCTCGAACGTCTGCTCGACCGCATCCCGCCCCACCCGGCGGCCCACGGGTTCCGGCCCGGCCGGTCGGTGGTGACGAACGCCCGCCCGCACTGCGGCAGGTCCGTCGTCATCCGCTTCGACCTCCAGGACTTCTTCCCGAGCGTGTCGGCCGCCCGGGTCCGGGCCATCTTCCGCACCTTCGGCTACCCCGAAGCCGTCGCCCGGCTGCTCACCGGTCTCTGCACCACCCGGCTACCGGCGGACGTCTGGGACGCCCGCCCGAACCCGGCCGCGGACGGGTCGGACCACCCCGCCTGGCAGCGGCTGGCCGCCCGCCACCTGCCACAGGGGGCCCCCACGTCGCCGGCCCTGGCCAACCTCGCTGCGTTCAAGCACGACCGCCGGCTCTCGAAACTCGCCGCCGCCCTCGGGGCCGACTACACCCGGTACGCCGACGACCTAACGTTTTCAGGCAGTGTGGAGCTGGCCCGCGGGGCCAAGCGGCTGGCCACGCTCGTCGCCGTCATCGCCGGCCAGGAGGGCTTCGCCGTGAACCACCGCAAGACTCGGGTGATGAGGCGGGCCGGCCGGCAGGAAGTCGCCGGGGTGGTGGTGAACGCCCGGCCGAACGTCCGCCGGGCCGAGTACGACGAGATCAAAGCCATCCTGACCAACTGCGTCCGGCACGGCCCGGCCGGGCAGAACCGGGCGAACCACCCCGACTTCCGGGCCCACCTCACCGGCCGGGTCGCCCACTTGGCGGCCGTCCACCCGGCCCACGGGCGGAAGCTGTGGGCGCTCCTCGTCCGGATCGAATGGCGGGCGGCAAAAGTGGCAGGGGGTGAGCAGGCGGAGACGGCCACAGATAACAACCGATAAGACACGGATTGAATATAAATTCTGATTTCTTCTGATCTGTGTTTCATCGGCTCCGATCTGTGGCCAATTTCCCCGTCCTCCCCGCCAGGGCCGCTTTCCCCCCCCGTCCCGCAAGCCGTAGAATCACCCCGCCCCGCACCCGGGAACACCGCATGGCCGCCGCGTCCGAGTTAATCGTCTCCGTCTCCGGCATCCGCGGGGTCGTCGGGCGGGGGCTGACCGCCGAGGCCGCCGCCCGGTTCGCCGCCGCCTACGGGGCGTTCGTCGGTCCGAAGACGGTCCTCGTCTCCCGCGACGGCCGGCCGAGTGGCGAAATGCTTCGGCACACCGTCGTGTCCGGGCTGCTCGGGGCCGGCTGCACCGTCGAGGACATCGGCATCGCCCCCACCCCGACCTGCGGGTTCGCGGTCCGGCGGCTCGTGGCGGCCGGGGCCGTCCAGATCACCGCCAGCCACAACCCGGCCCCGTGGAACGGGCTGAAGATGTTCGGCCCGGACGGGGCCGTGCTGTCGGCGTCCGACGGCGCGAAGGTCCGGGGGCTGTACGAGTCCGGCGACTTCCCCCGGGCCGCCTGGGACGGCATCGGCCAGATGCGGGTGCCGCCGGACGTGCAGGCCGAGCACGCCAAGGCAGTGCTCGACACGGTCGACGTGGCCGCGGTCGCCGCGAAGCGGTTCACGGCGTTGCTCGACGGCAACGGCGGGGCCGGCGGGCCGCTCGGCGTCCGGCTGCTGACCGCCCTCGGCTGCGACGTGATCCAACACGAGTGTGAGCCGACCGGCCACTTCGCCCACGAGGCCGAGCCGATCCCGGCCCACCTGGCGGACGTGGCCCCGCTCGTCCCGAAGCACCGGGCCGCGGTCGGGTTCGTCCTCGACCCGGACTCCGACCGGCTGGCCCTGATCGACGAGGCCGGGGCCTGCGTCAGCGAGGAGGCGACGCTGGCCCTGGCGGTGAAGTACCGGCTGCGGCAGCAGAAGGGGCCGGTGGTGGTGAACATGTCCACCTCCCGGATGAGCGACGACCTCGCCCGGGCGGCGGGCTGCCCGTTCCACCGCTCGGCCGTC
The DNA here is from genome assembly GCA_019747685.1 of Gemmataceae bacterium. Classification (GTDB taxonomy): domain Bacteria; phylum Planctomycetota; class Planctomycetia; order Gemmatales; family Gemmataceae; genus Urbifossiella. The sequence goes on along the minus strand of JAIEQN010000341.1, from coordinate 1,283 downwards.
GGGGAGGCGAACGTCGTCGGGCGGATGCGGGAAACCGCCGCGGTGATCGGCGGCGAGGGGAACGGCGGGGTGATCGACCCGCGGGTCGGGTGGGTCCGGGACCCGTTCGTCGGGATGGCCCAGGTCCTCAGCCTGATGGCCGCGGAGGGGAAGCCGTTGAGCCGGCTCGTCGCCGGGCTGCCCCGGTACGCGATGCTCAAGACCAAGTACGAGGTGCCGCGGGAGCAGCTGCCGGCCGCCCTGGCGGCCCTCGAACGCCGCTGGCCGGACGCCCGGGCGGACCGGGCCGACGGGCTGCGGCTGGACGGGGCCGACTGGTGGCTCCACGTCCGCGGCAGCAACACCGAGCCGGTCGTCCGGGTGATCGCCGAGGCCCCGACCGAGCAACAGGCCAAGCGGCTGTGCGACGAGGCCGGCGGGGTGGTGGGCCAATAGTTCCTGGTGGCACAGGCCTCCCGGCCTGTGCGAGGTGTTGCGATGGAACCGGAGTTCGACGACCCCGAACTGACCCGGGCGGTCGCCGTGCTGGCCCAGGCCCGGCGGGTCTGCGTGCTGACCGGGGCCGGGGTGTCGGCCGAGAGCGGCGTCCCAACCTTCCGGGCCTCCGACGGCCTGTGGGAGGGACACCGGATCGAGGACGTGGCCACCCCGTCCGGGTTCCGGAAGGACCCGGGGCTGGTCTGGAAGTTCTACAACGCCCGCCGGGCGAACGTGAAAGCCGTCTCCCCCAACCCCGGGCACCACGCCCTGAGGGCGATGGAGGACCGCTGGGGCGGCGGCTTCACGCTGGTGACGCAGAACGTCGACGGGCTGCACAAGGCCGCCGGCAGCCGGAACGTCCTGGAGATTCACGGCAGCCTGCACCGCACCCGCTGCCTGGGCTGCGGCGAAGTCCAGGACCGCGGCCTCGAACCGCTCGCCGACCACCCGCTGTGCGAGTGCGGCGGCCGGCTCCGGCCGGACATCGTCTGGTTCCACGAGAGCCTGCCCGAGGACATCTGGGAGCAGGCGCTCCGGGCCGCCGACGCCTGCAACGTGCTCCTGGTCGTGGGCACGTCGGCGGTCGTCCACCCGGCCGCCTCGCTCATCCCGGTCGCCAAGCGGCGGTCGAGTTGGAACAACGTCCGGCCGGGGGCGACGGTGATCGAGGTCAACCTGACCCGAACCGAGGCCAGCGAGTACGCCGACGTCGGGCTGTACGGCCCGTCCGGGCGGGTGCTGCCGGAGCTGGTGGACCGGCTGTCTTCGTAGGGTGGGTCCGGGCGGTCGGTACGACCGCCGAC
>JAIEQN010000580.1 GCA_019747685.1 Gemmataceae bacterium | reverse complement strand
GGGCCGAAGAACAGGTCCTCGCCCATCAGCGTCACCCCCCCGCCCATCACGATCCGCCGCGGGCAGAGCAGCCGGATGACCCCGTCCACCGCCTCGGCCAGGGCCTCCACCGCCACCCCGATCAGCTCGGCCGCCGCCGGGTCCCCGGCCCGGGCCGCGGCCGCCAGGTCCTTGGTGGTCAGGTCGCCGCCGACCGCCGCCCGCAGGGCCGCGTACCGCGGGTCGGTCGCGGCCAGCCGGTTCGCCCGGTTCTGGAGGCCCCACCCGGACGCGAACGCCTCCAGGATGTCCTCCCCGCGGATCGACAGGTGGCCGACCTCCCCCGCCCCCCGGCCGCAGCCGCGGTAAAGCTCCCCGTCGATCACCAGCCCGCCGCCGATCCCGCTGCCGATCGTCATGTAGAAGATCGGCGACACCCCCTTCCCGGCCCCGAACAGGGCTTCCGCCACCCCGCCCACGTCGGCGTCGTTGCAGATGACCGCCGGGACGCCGAGCGCCTCCGCCAGCCACGCCCCGAGCGGGAACCCGTCCCAGCCGGCGACCTGGTGCGACTTGATGACGCTCTGCGTCTCGTCGTCCGTCGGGCCGCCGAACCCGACCCCCACCCCCTTCAGCACCGACCGGTCCACGCCGGCCTTGGCCAACAACTCCGGCACCGCCCTGACGATCTCCCGGCGGATGCCCTCGCCGCCGCCGGCCGCGTCCACCGCCCCCCGCCACAATCCGAGCAGGCTCCCGTCGCCCGGCCCCAGGCCGAGCTGGAGCTTCGTCCCGCCGATCTCGATCCCGAGGTACATGACCGGCCCTCCAATGAACCCGGGGCTCACGCCCCGGGTCCGAGGTGTCAATCGTCATCGTCGTCCTTCTTCGCCCCGCCGTGCTTGGCCGTCACCGGGACGAAGAACGCCGCCCGGACCGGCGGCGGCATCTCGCTCGTCGCCCCCTTCACCGCCTGCCAGATCACCCGGCTGAAGACGATGTCGTCGGCCGCGTCCTCCTTCTCCAGGTTCAGCTTACCCGACAGTTCGGCGTTCGGGGCGCCGGGCTTGTTCACCTCGGTCCGGTCCACCTGCGGCACGACGTGCGTGTACGGCGTGAAGTCCGGCCTGGCGGTGAACGACCCGTACATCGGCCGGGCGGCCGCGTCGAACTGGCTCATCGGCTTGAGGCCCAGGATCAGCTCCATCGTCCGCAACATGCTGGTGGTCGAGTACAGGGTGCTGTCGACGTGCCGCCGCTTGGTGTACGGCGACACCACCAGGGCCACCGACCGGTGGGCGTCGACGTGGTCCGGCCCGTTCTGGGTGTCGTCCTCGATCACGAACAGGGCCGTCTCCTTCCAGAACTTGCTCTTCGTCAGCGCCTCCACCACCATCCCCAGGGCCAGGTCGTTGTCGGCCAGCATCGCCCGGACGGTCGGGGCCCCCACCCGGGTCCCGGCCGTGTGGTCGTTCGGCAGCCGCAGCACCTGCATCCGCGGCATGTCCCCTTCCTTCTCGAACCGCTGCAGCTCGGAGATGAACCGCTCGGCCCGCTTCACGTCCGGGTAGGCCAGGTCGTAGGAGCGGAACAGCGGGTCGATCTTCCCTTCGAGGGCCGGGACCGACGGCTTGCACGGGGCGAACGACAGGTCCTTCTTGACCGCCCCGACGTTGGTGACCCACTCGCCGTAGGTCCGGAAGCTGACCTTGGCCTCCGCGCACCGGTCCCACAGGTAGCCGCCGGCCGGCCGGGCGATCGGGTCGAGCGCCCCCTCGGACGGGTAGCCGAACGTACTCCGCGGGCTGCCCCGGTAGCTCAGCGGCCAAATCTTCTCCACGAAATCCGTCGCGTACGCCCCCATCGTCCACTCGTGCCCGTCGGCCGACACCTCGCCGTCCACGTAGAAGTTGTCCAACAGGACGAACTCGTCGGCGATCTTGTGGTGATTCGGCGTGACGCCCTCGGGGAACAGGCACAGCCCCGGCTCGCCGTTCCCCTTCGGGGTCGGGCGGGCGGCCATGTCGCCGAAGATTTGGTCGTAGGTCCGGTTCTCCTTGACGCAGTAGATGACGTACTTGATCGGGCTCGGGTCGCCGAGCTTCTTGGGGATGGGGTTGTCCGCTTCAGCCCCCTCGGCCCGGACGGCGTCGTCCTTCCGCAAGGGGCTGCACTCGTAGGCCGTCTTCGACAGGGCGGCCATCCGGGTCGGCGTCGGCAGGTCGAGGACCGACACCGTCCCCTTGAACAGCTCCCCGATGTACTCGGGCAGGTTCCGGGCGGCCGGCAGGGCCGGGTTCGGGCCGCCCCGGTTCGCCTTCGACGCCAGCCCCTTCCCGTTGGCCACGTACACCTTCTTGTCGAGCGGGTTGAACCGCACCGAGGTCGGGTACCAGCCGGTCGGGATGAACCCGAGGGGCTTGGCCGTGGCCCGGTCGGCGACGTTGAACACGGCGAGGTTATTCGCATCGGCGTTGGCCACGAACAACATCTGCCCGTCCGGCGTCAGGCACAGGCTGTTCGGAGTGTTGCCGTTCGGGGCCTGCGGGTAGAGCGAGCAGGCGACGGTTTGCAGCGGCTTGCCGGTGGCCGGGTCGAGCACGCTCACTTTGGTCGAGTTGGCGCAGGCGACGTACAGGGCGTCGCCCTTCGGCGACAGGACCATCTCCGTCGGGTGTTCGGCCGTCGGCCACGTCCCGGCGACGGCGTTCGTCTCCAGGTCGACGACGGCCACCGCCGCCCGGTTCCACAGGCTGACGAACAGCCGCTTTCCGCCCGGCTCGGGCAGAACCGTGTACGGGAAGGCCCCGGTCAGCTTCGGGGGCGGCGGCTCATCGTCCTCCGGGGCCTTGTCGTTCGGGTCCTTCCGCCCGTCCGGCGGGCTGGGCGGCTCGCCCTTCGCGGCCGGCCCCTTCTTCGGGGCCGGCGGGGTCGTCGGGACGAACACCTTGTTGTCCGGGTTGGCCAGCGGCACCCGGACCACGCAGTCGCCCCACGGGGAGGCGACGAACAGGTCCCGGCCGGCCGCGTCGAGGGCCAGCCCGCCGACGACGATCCGCCGGCCCGGCGGGGCGCCCCGCTCGCGGCTCACGTCCACCGGCCGGGCCTTCTTCAGGTAGCCCTGGTCGAAATCGAATACGTTCACCGTCTCGAACTCGCCGCCGCTGGCGTACACCTGCTTGCCGTCGGACGAGAAGGCCAGCCCGTAGAACGCCTGGTCGACCGGGGCCCGGGAGACGATCCGGGTCCGCTTCGGGTTCAGGTCGATGACCACGACCTCGTGTTCCCGGTAGCCGGCGTGCAGCACAGCGGCGTACTGGCCGGTCGGGTGGAGGGCGATGTTGACCGGCAGGTCGCCGACCTCGACGTGCTGGCCGGCCGGCTTGAGCTTCCACTGGTTCGGGAGCTGCACGAACCCGTCCCGGCGGAGGCCGGGCAGGACCCGCTCGGCCTTGGCCGGCGCGTCGGTCTTGGGGGCGTCCGCCGTCGGCGGGTCGTCGGGCCGGGCCGACAGGCCCAGCCCGGCGAGCAGGACGGCGCCGGCCGCCAGCCACAGTTGCCGCCGCATCGGGAACCTCCGGGGAGCGGGTGTGCGGGCGGGGTTATTGTGCGAACCGGCCGGCCGCGGGGCGTGTGGGTGTCGAGAAGTAGGAGCGAAGGCGGGGGTTGGAATCGCCGTCACCCGGCTTGACACGGCCGCACGGGAGTGTAGAGTAATTATGTACAGTACGCCCGGCTGGGAGGTCTCGGTCGGGCGTGGGCTGGCTCGTTACCTGCCCTCGCCGCACGATTCGAGGACGGCCACCGTTGTCCGGCCCGCCGGCCGGAGGGGCGAGCATGACGGTATACGGTCATGCTCGCCCGCCCGCGGAAGTGCCGATCGGCCCGTCGGATGGGTCGAGCAAAAGGACCGAGCATGACGCCCACCTCCCGTAACCGGACACAAAAAATTGACCGAACCGGTTGGCCGAACAGGACCTCGGCGGCCGGGGTTGATCGGTGAAAATAGTGGGGGGGAGGGGGGGGTATGACTCCGCAATTCCAACCTTCCGATCAATCGCCGGACTCATCGGCCGACCCCGCTTGAGGTTATCCCGAGAAGCCGGCCGGAAGTGGCCAACGGGTGCTTGCCCGGGTTTGACCGGTTTCGGCATAATACCTTGTACCCCCTCCCCCGCACGCTGCCCGGCTACCTGGAGGCCCCTACCATGACCCGCCGCTGGCTCGCCCCGGCCGTTATCGCCACGCTGCTGTTGGCCGGCCTGGCCGCGGCCTGCCCGTTCTGCTCGCCGTCCGGGGAAACCCTGGCCGGCGAGGTCAACCAGGCCGACTTCATCGTCTACGGCACCCTGTCGAACGCCCAGCAGGACACGTCCGACCCGACCGCGTTCAACAAGGGGACGACCGACCTGAGCATCGACCTGGTCATCAAGGACCACGAGCTGCTGAAGGGGAAGAAGGCGATCACCCTGCCGAAGTACCTGCCGGCCGACGCCAAGCTGAAGCACCTGGTCTTCGTGAAGGTGTACAACGGGCAGTTCGACGCCTACCGGGGCGTCGGGGTGCCCGCCGACAGCAAGCTGCCGGAGTACATGAAGGGGGCGATGGCCGCCCGGGGGAAGGAGCCGGTGGCCCGGCTCGGGTACTTCTTCGACTACCTGGAGTCGCCCGAGCTGGACATCAGCTCGGACGCCTACGGGGAGTTCGGGTACGCCGACTACAAGGAGGTCCGGGCGTTCGCCGAGGCGCGGAAGAAGGACCGGGCGAAGGCGGCCCAGGTGCTCGGCTGGCTGAAGGACCCGAACACCCGGCCGAACCGGTACGGGCTGTACGGGCTGATGCTGGGCGACTGCGGCCGACCCGAGGACGCGAAGGCCCTGCGGGCCCTGCTGGACGACCCGAAGCGGTCGTACACGAGCGGGCTGGACGGGGTGATCGCCGGGTACGTCCTGCTCGACCCGAAGGCCGGGTGGGACTTCCTGCTCGGGGTGGTCGGCGACGCCAAGCGGGACTTCTCGGAGCGGTACGCCGGGCTGCGGACGGTCCGGTTCTTCCGGGAGAGCCGGCCGGACGTGGTGGACAAGGGGAAGGTGCTGGCGGCGATGACCACCCTGCTGGCCCAGCCGGACCTGGCCGACCTGCCGGTCGAGGACCTGCGGAAGTGGGGGGTGTGGGAGATGACCCCGACGGTCCTCGGGCTGGCGGCCAAGGAAAGCCACAACACCATCCCGATCGTCAACCGGGCGGTGCTGAAGTTCGCCCTGGCGGCGGCCGCGGCCGACCCGAAGAACGCGGCGGCGGCCGAGTTCGTCAGCCAGGCCCGGGCGAAAGACCCGAAGAAGGTGGAGTTCCTGGAGAGCCTGCTGAAGGACGAGCTGCGGGTCCCGCCGAAGAACTAGCCTTCCGGCCGGCGGCCCGGCCGGGGTATGACACCCGTCTTGTGGCACCGGCATCCTGCCGGTGTTCGATCAGCACCGGCAGGATGCCGGTGCCACAAGACAGTCCTCCCCGGATGCACGCCATGACCCGGGCCGTCGTCACCATCGCCCTCGTCCTGCTGCTCGCCCCGCCGGCCCCGGCCTGCACCTTCTGCGGCCCGTCGGCCCGCACCCAGCCAACCCTGCGGGTCCGGTATGCCGAGGCGAAGGTCGTCGCCCTCGGGCGGCTGGCGAACCCGCGGTTCGACCCCCGGACCGAGGCCGGGACGACCGAGTTCCGCGTCGGCACGGTCCTCAAGGACGACCCGGCCCGGGCCGGGCGGACGGTCCTGGTCGTCCCCCGCTACCTGCCGGTCATCGGCGACACCCCGCCCGACTACCTGCTCGTCTGCGGCATCGCCGGCGGCCAGCTCGACCCGAGCTACGGCCTCCCCTCGACCCCGGCGGTGGCGGCGTACCTGAAGGCGGTCGCCGCCCTCGACCCGGCGGACCCGGCCAAGCTCCACGGCTTTTACTTCGGCCACCTCGATTCGGCCGACCCGGCGGTCGCTGAGGACGCCTTCCGGGAGTTCGCCCGTGCGGCCGACGGGGACATCCTCAAGGCGGCCAAACACTACCACCCGGCCAAACTCCGCCGGCTGATCGCCGACCCGAACACCCCGGCCGACCGGCTCGGGGTGTTCGCCTTCCTGCTCGGGGCGTGCGGAACGGCGGCCGACGCCGACTTCCTCGCCGGCCTGCTCAAGCCAAACCCACCCGCCGAGCGGGCGTCGGCGGCATTCGGCGGGCTGCTGGCCGGCTACGTCCTGCTCGCCCCGAAGGCCGGGTGGGCGTTCGCCGCCGAGGTGCTGGGCGACCCGAAGCGGGGGTATGCCGAGCGGCTGTCGGCCCTAGGGACGGTCCGGTACTTCCAGGCCACCCGGGCGGCCGACTGCAAGGCCGAGGTGCTGCGGTGCTGCGGGGTCCTGCTGCCGCACGGCGACTTGGCCGACCAGGCGGTCGAGGACTTGCGGCGGTGGGGCTACTGGGACCTGACGGTCGAGGTGCTGGCCCAGTTCGGCAAGCCGACGCACGCCGCCCCGATCGTCCGCCGGGCGGTCGTGCGGTACGCCCTGACCTGCCCGGCCGACGAGGCCAAGGCGTTCTCCGCCCGGCTCCGGCAGACCGACCCGAAGTTGGTGAAGGACGTGGAGGAGATGCTGGCCCGGTTCGAGCCGGTGAAGAAATGACCGTAGTGGTTACTCGAGCGGCTTGGCCAGCTTGGCCCGGAGGGCGAGCCGGACGCCGGTGTCGGTCCCGATGGTGACGAGTTCGACCCGGTCGACCAGTTCGAGAAACTTGGTCACCGACTCGACCTGCCCCCGCAGCTCCTTCTCGGCCCCCTGCCCGTGCCGGGCCAGGAACCCGGCCAGTTCCGCCCCGTGCGTCCGGAGGTAGTCACGGGCCGCCGGGCCGGAGAACCGGGCCAGCACCGCCTGGCCGGCCGCGGGCCGCGACGGGTCGGGGGCCTTGAACCGCCGCACCGCGTCCGGGTGGCTGGCCAGGACAAAGTACCCGTCCTTGAAGGCGAACGCCGGCCGCACCCCCGGCGGGAATCCTATCCCGCCGGTCAGGACGGTGAGGGTCCCGTCTCCGTCCGACTCCTCCGCCACCTCGATCTGGTCCGGGTGGTCCCGGTTGTAGGCGAACGCGACCGCGTCCGCCGCAAACCGGGCGGCCCGGCGAATGGCCTTCTCGGTCCCGGCCGTGTCAGGGCCGGCGGGGCTGACCTTCACCGCCCCGACCGCCACCGGCAGGAATCCCTGCCCCGCCGCGGGCGGCTCGACCCAGACCGCCCAATCCGGTCCGAGGGCGTCCAGCACCCGCGGCAGCCGGTCCCGGCCGAAGGCCGGGCCGATGGTATCGGCCAGGGCCTTGTCCACCGCCGCCCGCCCCTCGTCCGGCAGGACCGACCGGACGGCCGCCAACAGGTCCGACGCCCGGAACCGGGCAGTCGCCGCGACCAGGGCGTTGTCCGGCACCGCGGCCCACAGCGGCGACGGCGACCGGGGCCCGGTCAGCCAAGCCCGGGCGTCGGCCGGGAGGGCGTCCGGGCGGAAGTCGAGGGCCAGCCCGAGTTCGGCGTCGGCCCCGAGCGACAGGTAGACCGCGGCCGCGTCGAGGCCGGCCCAGAGGTCGGCGAACCGGCGGAGGAACACCTTCTCGTCCGGCTTAGCCTCGGCCACTTTGGCCGCTAGCTCGGCGTCGAGCGGTCGGGGGTTGACCAGGACGACCGCCAGGGCGTCGGCCACCCCGAGTTTGGTCAGCCGGGCGGTCACGTCCGGGGTGCCATTGCGGGGGGCGTCGAGGTCGCGGTCGATCACCGCCCGGATGTCCGATTCGGTCCCGGAGAAGGCGAACACCGGCCCGCGGAAGGTGTAATATTCGGTCTTTCCGCCGGTCTCCCGCCGCTCCCAATACTCCTGGCCCCGGTGTTCCTTACGGGCGACGGACGCCAGCTCCTTCGACCCGGTTTGAAGCTCGTTCACCCGGTCCACTAACTTCCGCAGCGTATCGGGTTTGCGGGGGCGGACGAGTAGCACCGCCCGCTCGGCTTTCGGGTCGGCGGCCGGGGCCGGCGAGTAGGCGAACCCGATCGCGTCGCCGAGCACGTCGTCCCGGAGTTCTTCGAGGCTCGTCCCGAGCGGCCCGAGGATCGGGGTGAGGGCGAACTCGATCAGCTTCGGGCTGGCCTCGCCCGGGATGTCCTTCCCGAACGGGGTCGTGGGGAGCCAGGCGGCGAACGGCGACCCGGCGACGGCCCGGAGGTGGTCCCGGGCGTTCTGGACGAGGGCGACGATGGCCGCGTCCGGCGGGGCTAGCCGCAACAACTCATCACGCGGCTGGGCGGCGACCGCGGGGGCGGAAGCGAGGACGACGAGGAGGATGATTGAGGCGAGGCGGGGCAGACGACGGGTCATCGGCACGCACCCCGGTCAGGACTTCGGCTTGGCGGCCACCGCCCCCACGTCCCGCAACAGCCGGTCCCACGCCTTGCGGGCCGACCCGGTGACCGGCTCCAGCCCGGCCCGGGCGGCGTCCGGCAGTTCGGCGAGCGACTGGCGCACCGGCTCGACCTCTGGCGGCGGCGGGACGGCCGGGGCGGCGACCGTCTCGGTCAGGGCCGCGAACAGCTTCGGGGCGGCCGCCGCCGGCCCGACCCAGGCCCGCGACCCCTCCTTCAGGGCGTCCCCGGCCTTCGCCAGCTCGGCCGCCACCCGGACCGGCCCCGGCTCGACCGTCGGCGGGCGTTCCGTGATTTCAACGCCGGGTCGGTCGGCCGGCTTCCACGGCGACCAGACTACGACGGCCGCCGCCGCGGCCAGCCCGGCAGCGACCCCGGCCCACCGTCGCACGGTCCGCCTATGACGGTCGGCCCGGACCCCGGCGAGGATGGCATCGGTCAACCCGGACGGGACAGCGACGGCGGCCGGACGGCCGGGGTAAACCGCGAGCAGCAATTTCGCCGACCGGACCCGGCCGCGGCAGGTCGGGCAGCCGTCCGCGTGCGGGTCGGCGTCGAGGGCGGCGGCCGGCAGGTCGCCGTCCAGAACCGCCTGGAGCCGGACCACGGTCGGGCCGCAGGCCGGCGGGGTCGGGTCAGGCTCGGGGTACGGGCGGGCGTTCATCGGCGGGACCTTCCACGACCAGCCCGCGGTTGCGGAGCCGGTCCAACAAGATCAATCGGGCCCGGTGCAGCCACGTCTTGACCGTCCCGACCGGCCGGCCGACGGCCGCGGCGATCTCCTCATAGCTCTTGCCGTGTTCGTGGAACAAGACGAACACCGCCTGGTAGTCCGGCCGCAGCTCGTCCACCGCCGACCGGACCTCCCGGGCCAATTCCCCGGCGTCGTCCGGCGGGCGGGGGTCGGCCGTCTCGTGCAGGTAGTCCGCGAGTTCCGGTCCCTTCGCCCGCCGCCCGGCCCAGGTCCGGCAGCGGTTGACCGCGATCCCCAGCACCCACGGCCGCAGCGGCCGGGCCGGGTCCCACCGGCGGAGGCTGCGGAAGACCCGCAGGAAGACCTCCTGGGTTACGTCCTCGGCGTCCTGGCGGTGGCCCAACAGCCGGGCCGACAACCCGAGCACGTCCGCCTCGAACCGCCCGACCAACTCCCGGGCGGCCGACGGGTCGCCGGCGAGGCAGCGGCGGACCAGGGCGGCGTCGTCGGTCACGAACGGCCTCGACCGGTCATACCCCGGGCCGAGAGGTGGGGTTTCAACCGTAGGATTCGTCGGCTGTTGGGTGAGATTTGTCGCCACGGGAAGATGCCCACCCCCCTCCCCCCCTATTTTTTCACGAATCAAGCAACCCGGCGTAACGGAAGTCTTGGCAACATGTTCGGGCGATCCGGTCGGGTCAGTTCTGCGACCTCACCGCCATGCTCGACCGGAAACTCTGCCCGAACCCCCATCCCCTCTTCCACTTCCGACCGCCGGACCGCACGACCGCTACCGCTCATGCTCCCACTCCGCCAACCCCGGAAAGCCTCGGTCGGCCCAACTGTACATAATATCACACGGCTCGCGGCTGTCAACCCGGGCAGTGGGACCCGACCGTCAGCGGCCGGTCCTCTCGATCGCCTCGCGGAGCAGTTCGGCGGCTTCGCCGACACGGTACTCCGCCAGCGTCTCGCCCCGTTTCTCCAGTCCCTCGGCGAACTTGATGGCCGTCTCCTGCATCCGCTCGTGGGTCTCGACCGACCCACCCAGCAGTACCATCCCCGGGGTCCGAGTGATCCGCTTGTGGACGTCCGTCCCGTCGAGGCCGACCCCGAGAATACCGCCGACATTCGGCTCGACCTTCCGGACCTTCTTGTTGGTGGCCATCGGGAACTCCTGCGGCGACCGGGCGTCGGCTCGTCCGGCCGACGGGCCGTCCCCGCCGTTGACAGAACATAACCCGAGATGCACCCGACGTACCGTTGCGAAGGACCAGCCTTGGCCGTCAAGCGAAAGCAAACACCTGCGATCGGTTCGGCAATGTCGTTTTCTTGGTGCCGACCACCAACGATGGCCAGATCGGCAGCCCGGGACCGCCCTCGACAGCCGCGGATGATGACACCAGGAGCGCGGGGGTTCGGCCGGTCGAGCGGACATGACCACCGCCCGGGCGGGCCAGTTGCGTCGGCACTTGGGGGCCGGTACGCTAACAAGTCAGCCAGACCGTCGGGACGGGTACGGGTGTTTGCCCGGGCGGCATCAGCACCGGTCCGGCACCTCCGGCACGTTGCCACTCGGGACCCGACCGGGCTCGCAGGGAGCAGCGGCATGGCCCTACCACTGTTCGACCCGTTCGACCCGCGGTACGTCGCGGACCCGCACGCCTACTACGCCCGGCTGCGGGAGGCGGCCCCCGTGCAGCGGGCCGCGATGCCCGACGGGCAGTCGGTGTGGCTCTCGACCCGGTACGCCGACGTGGAGGCGGCGTTCGCCGACCCGCGGCTGGTCAAGGACCCGCGGAACGCCTGTTCGCCCGAGCAACTCGCCCGGCTGCCGGCCCGCCCCGAGGCGGCGCGGTACGTCCGCACCAACATGCTCTCCCGCGACCCGCCCGACCACACCCGGCTGCGGCGGCTGGTGTCGAAGGCCTTCACCCCGCGGATGGTCGAGCACCTACGGCCGCGGGTCCAAGCCATCGCCGACGCGCTCCTGGACGCGGTCGCCGGCCGCGGGGAAATGGACGTGATCGACGAGTACGCCTTCCCGCTGCCGATCACCGTCATCGCGGAGATGCTCGGCATCCCGGCGGCCGACCGCGACCGGTTCCGCGCCTGGTCCCACGCGATCCTCGCGGCACTGCCGCCGATGCCCGCGGGGCCGGCGGCGGGCGCGGCGGCGGACGGCCTGCGGGAATTCCTGGAGGGGCGGTTCGAGGAGCGGCGGCGGGCGCCGGCGGACGACCTGATCACCGGGCTGCTCCAGGCGGAGGAGGCGGGCGACCGGCTGAGCAAGGAGGAGCTACAGGGGATGGCGTACCTGCTGCTCGTGGCCGGGTACGAGACCACGGCGAACCTGATCGGCAACGGGACTCACGCGCTGCTCGTCAACCCCGACCAGCTCGCGAAGCTCCGGGCCGACCCGGCGCTGCTGCCGTCGGCCGTCGAAGAGCTCGTGCGGTTCTCCCCGCCGGGGACGACGTCCACGCTCCGCTACGCCGCCGAGGATGTCGCCGTCGGGGGCGCGGTCATCCCGAAGGGGGAGATGGTCATCGCGGTCATCGCGGCGGCCAACCGCGACCCGGCCCGGTTCCCGTCCCCCGACACGCTGGACATCACCCGGGCCGACAACAAGCACCTCTCGTTCGGGCACGGCATCCACTACTGCCTGGGGGCCCCGCTGGCCCGGCTGGAAGGCGAAATCGCCCTGGGGACGCTGTTGCGGCGGATGCCCGACCTCCGGCTGGGCGTCGCGCCCGAGGCCGTGACGTGGCGGCCCCACATCGTGCTGCGCGGCCTGGCGAAGCTGCCCGTCCCCTTCTGACCGCGCGGCGGCACAAGAGGCGGGCACGCGGATGACGCGGATTTCAGCGCGGATGAACGCGGATGGAAAACGGAATTCGGTTCGATCCGCGTTCTTCCGCGCTCCGATCCGCGTCATCCGCGTGCCCGTTTTCATTTCCGCCATCGGCTACGGCTTCAACCCCATCGTCCGGCGGATGAAGTCGAGCTGGAGCCGCTGGTAGTGCGGGCCGCCGATCCCGTGCCGGGCCTTCGGGTAGAACATCACCTCGAAGTCCTTGTCGGCCGCCTGCAGGGCGTCGACCAGTTGCACCGTGTTCTGGACGTGGACGTTGTCGTCCATCAGGCCGTGCAGGATCAGCAGCCGGCCGTGCAGGTTCTTCGCGGCCTTGACCACCGACGACTTGTCGTACCCCTCGGGGTTCTCCTTCGGGGTGAGCATGTACCGCTCGGTGTAGATGGTGTCGTACAGCCGCCAGTCGGTGACCGGGGCGCCGGCGATCCCGGCCGCGAACAGCTTCGAGTGGGTCAGGGCGTAGGCGGTCATGAACCCGCCGTAGCTGTGCCCGCTGATCCCCACCCGCTTCGGGTCGGCCCACGGCTTCGCGGTCAGCCACAGGACGGCCTCTTCCAGGTCCTTCAGCTCCTGCACCCCGAGCTGCTTGTACGCGGCCCACGCCGACTTGGCGTTCTTGCCGCTCGCGCTACGCGGGTCGACCCGGAACGACACGATCCCGCTCGACGCCAGGATTTGGTCGTACACCCGCCCGTTGGACCACCCCTCGCGGACCGTCGGGGCGGCCGGGCCGGCGTAGGTCTGGAGCCAGATCGGGTACTTCTTGGACGGGTCGAAGTCGGGCGGGTAGACGAGGGTGCCTTCGAGCACGAACCCGTCCTTGAGCGGGATTTGCACCGCCTCGAAGTTGCCGAACGTGTAGTTCTCCCGCTCGTAGACGGGGTTCGTGTCCAGCGTCCGGATGCGGCCCTGGCCGGCCTCGCACAGGAATACCTGGGTGGGCGTGTCGTTGTCGGTGTACCGGTCGATGTACAGCGTCCCCTTCGGGGCCACCGTCACCGAGTGGTTGCCGCCGGCGGGGGTCAACCGTTCCGTGCCGGAGCCGTCGAACTTCGTTCGGTACAGGTGCAGCCGGGTGTGGCCGTCGGCCGTGCCGGTGTAGTACAGCCGCTCCTCGTCCGGATCGACCCGGACGACCTCCCGGACCTCCCAGTCGCCGGCGGCCGGGGTGCCGAGCCGGTCCCCGTCGAGCGACCAAAGGTGGACGTGGTGGGCGGCATCGGCGAGGAGGAACCGCCGCCCGTCCGGCAACCAGTTGGGCTCGCCCAGGTCTTCCACCCAGGCCGATTGTTGCTCGCGGAAGACCTTCCGCGGCTGGGCGTCGGGGGTGTCCCAGACGACGAAGTCGAGCCACGTCTGGGTCCGGTTCTGGGCGTAGGCGAAGACGCCCTTCCCGTCCGGCAGCCAGCCGACCCGGGAGACGACGATGTCCTCCGGCTTGTAGTCGCCGAGGTTCAGGAAGGTGGGCGACCCGCCGTCGGCCGGGACGACGCCGAGGGAGACGAGCGGGTTCGGGTCGCCGGATTTCGGGTACGGGTAGACCTCCGGCCGGCCGCGGGTGACCGTCGTGTCCACGATGGTGAACTTCTTGACCGGGGCGTCGTCGAACCGCATGAACGCGAGCTGCTTCCCGTCCGGACTCCACCAGTAGGCCCGGCCGTTGCGGTTGAAGATTTCCTCCTCGTAGACCCAGTCGCCCTTGCCGTTGAGGACCTCGCCGCCGCCGTCGTGGGTCAGTTGCTTCTCGCCGTCGCCGCCGACCGCGGCCGCGTACAGGTTGCCGCCCTTGACGAAGGCGACGTGCTTCCCGGTCGGCGAGAAGGTGGGGTACTCCCGCGGGCCGTCCCCCTTCGTCAGCTTGACCGCCGGTCGGCCGTCGAGGAAGGCGACGGCGAGGTCCTGGCCCGCGTCCACCAGGGCGGCGGTCCGGTCGGCCGTCAGCCGGGTCGGGTAGTTGCGGCTGACCCGGTCCGGGTCCTTGACCGCCGGCAGTGCGGCGAGCGACTTCTTGAGTAGTTCCGGGTCATGGGCCGGTTCGGCCTTGCCGGTCCGGGCGTGGACCTTCCAGGTCTTCCCCTCCTTGATCTGGAGGAAGTGTTCGCCGTCGGGCAGCCACTGGAAGGAGCCGGCCGGGTTGCCGGCGAACCCGCCGAAGCCCCGCCCCCGGCCGCCGCCCATCCCGAGCAGCTCGTCGGTGATCGGCTTCTTGGCCTGGCGGGCTTCCGGGAGTGGCCGGGGCGTCCCGGCCGTCAGCGGCGGGACGGCCTTGGGCAGCCGGACGACGGGGAAGTCCCCGCCGGCGGCCAGGTCGGGGAACAGGCCCCAGGTGGTAAGGCCGTCCTCGGCGGCCGGTTCGAGCAAATAGGCGGCGACGGCGCCGAGCGGTTGGGCGGTCCGAACCAGGAACGTCCCGGCCGGGACGCGGCGGGTTTCCGGACGGGCCTTGGCCTCGACGGTGGCGGTCTTGTGGCCCTGGAACGGGCGGGTGGCGACGTTGACCGCACCCAAGGCGTAGACCTCGACCGGGAGGTCGATGTCCTCTCGCAGCTCCTCGACCTTGACCCCGTGCCGGCGGAGGGTGTCGGCGACGGCGGACGACTTGGCCGGGATCAGGTACGCCGCCGGCTTGGTGACGAACTCGGTCGGCGTGACCGCCCGGACGTGGTGAACCCGGTACTCCTTCGGCTTGTCGGTGGCGACCCGCCGGCCGTCCTTCCGTTCCTCCTCGTAACCGAGGACGGGCACCGGGTCGGCGTCGGCGATGGTTTCGGTCCGGACCGGCAGACGGCCCCCGTCGGTGGCTTCCGACACGGCCTTCCGCACCGCGTCCTTGTTGGCCGCGACGGTCTCCAGGCAGGCCTTCACGAACTCGTAGCTGGCCTTCACCCGGTCCTGGAACGGGGCGTAGGTGTACGACTCGCTGAGGACGCCGATGCGGCCGCGGAGGG
Source organism: Gemmataceae bacterium (assembly GCA_019747685.1). Lineage (GTDB taxonomy): Bacteria > Planctomycetota > Planctomycetia > Gemmatales > Gemmataceae > Urbifossiella. The sequence goes on along the minus strand of JAIEQN010000580.1, from coordinate 2,777 downwards.
CGACCATCTGGAGGCCGTACCGCGGGGACGCGGCGTAGGTCTCCCACCGGGTCCGGTCGGCGTTGAAGTTCCCGTAGGGGGCGATGTCGAAACCGGTCGCGGCCTTCACCTTCTTGGTGACTTCGGGGAAGAGGGTGGCGTCGGCCCATTTGGCGACCGGCGTGTCCGTCGAGGGATACCGCGGGCCGTCGTAGGTCAGGGCGTAGCGGTGCTTGCTGCCGTTGGTGGTGTGCAGGTCGATGACGACGGCCGGGTCCCACTGGGTCATCAGCTTGACCAAGGCCCGGACCTCCGGACTTTCCAGCTTGACGAAGTCGCGGTTCAGGTCGAGGCCCTGGGCGTTGGCCCGGACCCCGGCCTCGGCCGGGCCGTTCTGCCCGGGGCGGTTGTTCGGCCCGAACTTCTCGTTCCCGTCGGCGTTCAGGATCGGCACGACCAGCAGCACGAGGTCCCTCAGCAGCGGGTGGTCCTTTTCGGCCGTCAGGTCGCGGACGAGGGCCAGGATGGCGTCCTTCCCGTCCACCTCGCCGGCGTGGATGTTGGCGAAGACGAGGACGACCAGCTTGCCGGCCTTCTCGGCCTCGGCGGCGTCCTTCACCGGCGGGTCGGCGACGGTCAGCAGTGGGAGCTTGCGGCCCTCGTGGCTGGTGCCGAAGGTGGACACCTGGACGGCCGGCGACCGCTTGGCCAGCTCGTCGCAGAAGGCGACAACTTCGGCGTACCGGCTGGTCTTGGTGTAGCCGGACTGTTCGGCGACGGTCGGCAGCGGCTGTTGGGCGTGGGCGAACGGGGGGCGTAAGCCCCCTGATACCAGGACGAGCAGGACCGCGGCGGCGAGCGGGCCGCGGGGCAGCGTGCGGCGCACGGGAGGCCTCCCGGGAGCGGGGACGGAGAGAAGGCATTATCCGGCCGGGCGGGTCGGGCGGCAAACGGGCTGTCCCGGCCGGGCCGGTCGTCCGTATACTCCAATGGGTCAACCGAGGGCGGCATGAGCGGGAACGGGGCGGTGAGCGCGGACGCGATCGACCGGCTGCGGCCGCGGCTCGACCCGTTCTACCGGGCCGTCGAGGGCGTGCTGATCGGCCAGCGGGGGCTGCTCGACCGGCTCCTGATCGGGTTGTTGACCGACGGCCACATCCTCCTGGAGGGCGTCCCGGGGCTGGCCAAGACGCTCGCCGTGCGGACCGTCGCCCGAGCGATGCGGCTCAAGTTCCAGCGGGTGCAGTTTACGCCCGACCTGCTGCCGGCCGACGTGATCGGCACCCAGATTTACAACCCCCGGACCGGCGAGTTCACCGTCAAGCAGGGGCCGGTGTTCGCCAACGTGGTGCTGGCCGACGAGATCAACCGGGCCCCGGCCAAGGTGCAGAGCGCCCTGCTGGAGGCGATGGCCGAGCGGCAGGTGACGATCGGCGAGGCGACGTACCCGCTGCCCCGGCCGTTCTTCGTGCTGGCCACCCAGAACCCGATCGAGCAGGAGGGGACCTACCCCCTGCCCGAGGCCCAGGTCGACCGGTTCATGCTCAAGGTGGTCATCGACTACCCGACCCGCGACGACGAGCTGGCCATCCTCGACCGGATGGGCGGGCTGGACGCCACGACCGACATCGCCCCGGTGCTCGACCACGCCGGGCTGGACGAGCTGCGGCGGGCCGCCGACGGCGTATACGTCGACCCGAAGGTGAAGGGGTATTTGCTGGACGTGGTCCGGGCGACCCGCCGGCCGGCCGACTACGGGCTGGACCTGGGGAACCTGATCCAGCTCGGGGCCAGCACCCGGGCGACGATCGCCCTGCTGCGGGCGGCCAAGGCCCACGCCCTGCTGGCCGGCCGGCCTTACGCGGCCCCGGAGGACGTGAAGGCGATGGCCCCGGACGTACTCCGGCACCGGCTGGTGATCTCGTTCGAGGCCGAGGCCGAGGACCTCCGCCCGGACCACCTGGTCAAGCAGGTCCTCGACCGGCTACCCGTCCCGTGACCGGAACGGTCACGGGGCGGGAAATCCGAAGCACGAAATCCGAAATTCGAACAAAGACATCCGACGTGAGCCGTCATCACCGACTACCGGTTCTCGGTTCGGATTTCGTGCTTCGGATTTCCCCGGAGGGGGTAATGCACCAGTTCCTGTTCACCATCCCGGGCCTGAACGTCCCGGTGCCCGCGTTCGGGGTGATGCTGTTCGCGGCGGCGGTGCTCGGCACCCTGTGGCTGGGCCGGCGGGGGGCCCGGGCCGGGATGCCGCCCCAGCGGACCCAGGACATGGTCATCGTGATCTTCCTCGCCGGGCTGGTCGGGGCCCGGCTGTTGTACATGATCCAGTACCGGCACCAGTTCCCGGACAAGTCGCCGTGGGGGCTGTTCCTGGCGTTCTTCCAAATCTGGAAGGGCGGGATCATCTTCTACGGGTCGGCCCTGGGCGGGGTGGTCGGCTACCTCCTCTTCCACCACTTCGTCATCCGGCGGATGCAGCCCCACGTGTCCGGTTGGCAGTTGGCCGACGCGGCCGCCCCGGTGCTGGCCCTGGGGCTGGCGGTCGGCCGGATCGGGTGCTACCTGAACGGCTGCTGCTGGGGCCAGGTGGCGGTCGAGGAGGCGTGCCCGGTGCCGCTCGGGGCGGCCCACTTCCCGCTCCTGCCGGCCCACGCCCGGGACCAGATGGTCCACGGGCCGGACGACTACCCGCCCGGACTCAGGTTGCAGACCACGACCGGGTTCGTCGCCGCCCCGCGGGACCGCGGCCCCGGGGCCGACCCGCGGACGGTGGCGGCCGCGGTCGA
>JAIEQN010001073.1 GCA_019747685.1 Gemmataceae bacterium | reverse complement strand
CGCCGCCACCGTACCCGCCACCGCCCCCGCCCTCGCGGGGCTTGGCCACGTTGACGGTCAGCGGCCGGCCGTTCATCGGCTGGTTGTTCAGGGCCTCGATGGCCGCGTTCGCCTCGGCCTCGTTGGGCATCTCGACGAAGCCGAACCCGCGGCTCCGCCCGGTCTCGCGGTCCGTGACCACCTGGGCCCGGGTGACCGCGCCGTACTGTTGGAACATCGCGTACAGGTCGTCCGTCGTCGTCGACCAGGGCAGGTTACCGACGTAGATGTTCGTAGCCATGCTCGGACCAGTCCAGCCACCGTTCCCGTGTGCCGGCCCGGCCCCAGGCCCCGCCCGACCGACCGGGGGGTAACCACCTGGCGTGCCGTCGGGCACCCCGCCCCGGCCCACGCGGACGTAGGTCAGGTGCTTGCACTATAAACGGCCGGTGCCGGCCCGCAAGAGTTTTCCGCCCGGAACGCACAAAAACCGGACGGCGGCACCGTCGGCTGGGCGTGAGACGGAAGGTGGGGGAGGTGGGGAAGTGGAAGGGCGCAGGCCTCCCGGCCTGTGCCACCAGATCGCTCGGTGGCACAGGCCGGGAGGCCTGCGCGAGCAGTTAATCGACCACCGCCAGCACGTCGTCCTCGGTCATGATGAGGAATTCCTGGCCGTCGACCGTGACCTCGTTGCCGGCGTAGGAGGTGAACAGCACCCGGTCCCCGACCTTCACCTGGAAGGCGGCCCGCTTGCCGTCGTCGAGCAGCTTCCCCTCGCCGACGGAGACGATCTTGCCCTGCTTCGGCTTCTCCTTCGCCGTGTCCGGGAGGATGATCCCCCCGGCCGTCTTCTCGTCGGCCTCGAGCCGCTCGACCACCAGCTTGTCGTTCAGCGGGACGATCTTCATCGGTCGCTTCTCCGTGGGTCAACGTCCGTCGGTCGGCCGGGGGTCGGCCCCGGCCGGGTTCAGCTCGTCCGGCCGGGGCGGCCGGGGCGGGGTCCCGTACTCCTTGGCCAGCGCCCCGGCCAGGGTGTGCAGGACGATGTTCGTGTTCACCGGCTTCGGGATGACGCTGTACACCCGGGCCTGGAACGCCTGCCGCAGGAGGTCCGTGTTCGCGTCGGCGGTCATCAGCACGGCCGGCAGCAGCCGGGGCAGGGTCTGCCGCAACAGGGCCAATGCCTCGAGCCCCGTCAGCCGGGGCATGTGCATGTCGAACAGGACCAGGTGGATCAGCTCCACCCGGACGATCTCGACGGCCTCGCCGCCGTCGGCCGCCAGCAGCGGGCGGAACCCGCGGTCGGCCAACACCTCCCCCAGCGCCTCGCGGGTCCCCCGGTCGTCGTCGGCAACGAGGACGGTGAACCGCGGGTCGGGTTGGGGCTCGGCGGTGTCGCCCCCGGCGGGGCGGGCTTCGGTGACCATACCGCTCACCCTCCCGGGGTCGACGGTCGGCGTACCCGGCCCGGCTCGTTGCCCTTCGGGGAGGATTCTTCGTCCAGCCCATTAGCAACGACGATGCCGAACGGGGAGGTTCGTGGCGGGTGAGACGTAACAGGTCAATTCTGTGACAGATAAGACCTGCACCGCAACCCCATTTTACTTCAAGTCATCCCCGGCGAGGGTGATCCGGGCTGCCAACCCGGGGCCGGTCTGTCAGTGTGGCAGGGGGACGGCTGATGAGAATACAATCGTCACCACTCAGCCCGAATTCATCTTTCTGAAGTGGGTTCGGCCTCCGTGCTGCCGTAAGACGACCCGCCCGGCTGCGGCGGGCGGCCGGGTGGCACCACGGGTTCGGCGGGTACGGCGCGAATGCGACTTCGGCGGGTGAGCAGCATGGCGTGGGCGGTCGGGGTCCTGGGCGGGGCGGTCGGCGGCACGGCCGCGATCGACCAGCTCATCCTGTCACGCGGGCCGCAGCCTGGGTCCGAAGCCGGGTTTACCGGGGCGGTGAAGTCACCGGCCGACGGGTCGAATCCGGAGTACGGGCAGGGGTACGTCTGGAACCCGTTCGACCGGCGGCTGCCGGCCGGTTCGCCGGCCCCGGACTTCGATCTGCCGGCCGTCGGCGGCGGGCGGGTGACGCTGGCCCGGTTCCGCGGCCGGCCGCTGGTGCTGGTGTTCGGCAGCTTCACCTGCGACAAGGTGTGCGACCGGGCGGTCGAGCTGGAGCGACTGTACCGGGCCCACCGCGACCGGGCCGCGTTCCTGCTGGTCAACGTGACCGAGGCCAACCACCCGATCCCCGGGCTGGAGTTCGTCACCGGCGGGCCGCCGGCGGACCGGGCCGAACGGATCGCCGAGGCCGGGCGGGTGACGGGGCTGAGCCTGCCGGCGGCGGTGGACGAGGGGCAGGCCGCCGAGCGGGCGTACAACGCCTTCCCGGCCCGGCTGGTGGTCGTCGCGGCCGACGGGACGGTCGGGCTGGACCTGGGCCGGCCGATGTCCGCCCCGTGGGACCTGGGCGAGGTCGAGGCTTGGCTCGGGCGCCGGTAGCCTCGTCGGGTGGGTCGGCGGTCGTTCCGACCGCCCGGACCCACCCTACTTGGCCTTCCCGAGCCGGGCCGGGTCGAAGTCGGCGGCGGTCAGCCCGGCCGGCAGCTTGAGCTGCGTGAAGCAGTAGTACTCGACCTCCTTCGGCCCGGCCGAGGTGGTCTCGAACAGGATCATCAGCACCGGCAGCCCGTACCCGGGCGAGTCCGGCTTGGCGTCGAAGAACCACTGCCGGACCCCGCCCCGGTCCAGGGCCGGGTCCTCGCCCGGCTTGATCGTTTGTTCCACCCCGTCGAGCGGGTGGTCGCCGTACTCCGGCCGGCGGACGTTGCCGGTGGACTTGAGGGCGTCCGGGGGCAGCTTCCCGGCCTCGATCTTGGCCACCATCGCCGCGAACTTGGACACCGGGTTGCCGAACCCGACCTCCCGGATGCTGTGCCGGCTCATGCTCCGGACCCGGGGGCTGTCCGGGTTCTGGGGCGGGGCCTTGCTCCCCGGGGCGAGCAGCCGGGTGTCGCCGTCGCCGATGATGCACTGAATCTTGTCGTCGGTCTCCTTCGGGCTCCAGAGGATTTCCCGGCCCTTCCCCTTCGGCCCGACGTTCTTCATGTACACCGCCACCGGGTCCTTGCGGTAGCGGAACAACACCTCCTCGGTGCCGGAGGAGACGGCGGCCGCCCCGGTCACCTCCCGCCGGGTCAGGTGGGCCTCGTAGGTGTCGACCGTCTGCCACTTCTTGGCCGCCGCATCCGCGAGCTTTTTCAGGGCCGCCAGGTTCACCGCCGCCGGGCTGGGGGCGGCCGGGGCGTCCGGCTTTGGCGAGCCGGGGGCGTCAGCCCCCGGGTTCCTGGGGGCGAGCGCGGCGGCCGGCCCGGGCGAGCCGGGGGTGTCAACCCCCGGGTTCGGGACGCCCCCCGGCTCGGGCGGGCGGGCCGGGACGAGGGCGAACCCGTCCGGCGGGGCCGGCGGGAGCGGGTTCGGCGGGGGCGTCGGGGCGAGCGGGGCGTACCCGCCCCCGGTCGGCGCCAGCGACTCGGGCGGGGTGGCCGGCCGCTTCTTGGCGAACGGGCTTTGGCCGCGGTAGGTCGGCCGGTTGCACCCGGCCAGTGCGACGGCCAGGGCGACCAACAGGAGCGGACGGGTCATCGGCTCGCGTCCGTGCGAGTGGAGGTGCGGCCGGGGCACGCCCGCCCCGGGTCCGGGACGATAGCCGGGACCGGCAAGCGGGGCAACCCGGACTGCCCCGGCGGTCGGCCGGACGGTATAACCACGGTAGGAGGGCTACCCGATGCCGCTGCTCGACCACTTCCGGCCGCCGCTCGCCGGCCGCCGCCACTGGCACTCGTTCCACAACGCCTGGGCGACCTACCTCTCGTCGCAGATCAACGAGCGGCTACCGCCGGGGTACTTCGCCGAGCCGAACGTGTTGTTCGGCATCGAGATCGATGTGGCCACGTTCACCGATTCAACGTCCGCCCCGCCTTCCCCGGGGTGGGCCGCACCCCCGCCCCGGGCGAGCGTGCCGGTCACCCTCACCGAGGGCGTGGTCGAAATCACCATCTTCAGCCAGAGCGGCGGGCCGACCCTGGCCGGGGCGGTCGAGCTGGTCAGCCCGGCGAACAAGGACCGGCCGGCCACCCGGGACGCCTTCGTCTCCAAGTGTGCGACGTACCTGCAAGCCGGGGTCGGGCTGGTGGTCGTGGACGTGGTGACGGAGTACACCGCGGACCTGCACGCCGACCTGCTGGCCCGGCTCGGGACATCCGGGGCGGTGGGGAGTTTGCTCTACGGGGCGGCGTACCGGCCGGTCGAGCGGGACAAGGCGACGGTGTTGGACGTGTGGCACGAGCCGCTGGCCGTCGGCGGCGACCTGCCGACGCTGCCGTTGTGGCTCCGCGGCGGGCTGTGCGTGCCGGTCGAGTTCCAGGCCACCTACGACCGCACCTGCCGGGAACAGCGGGTCACGCCGGCCGCCTGACCGGGACCACCCATGACGATCCGCGAGGCCCGGCCGGACGACCACCCGGCCCTGCTGGACATCTGGCTCCGGTCGGTCCGGGCGACCCACACGTTTTTGACCGAGGCCGACATCCAGTCCCTGTACCCGCTGGTGCGGGACGCGGCCCTGCCGGCGTTGGAGCTGTGGGTGTTGACGGCCGACGGCGGTGGGCCGGTCGGGTTCCTGGGGCTGTCCGGGGCGAAACTGGAGGCCCTGTTCATCGACCCGGGGCACACCGGCCGGGGCGGCGGCCGGGCGCTGGTCGAACACGCCCGGCGGCTGGAGGGGCCGCTGACGACGGACGTGAACGAGCAGAACCCGGAGGCCCTCCGGTTCTACGGGGCAATGGGGTTCCGGGTGGTCGGCCGGTCGGATACGGACGACGCCGGCCGCCCGTTCCCGCTGCTCCACCTGGCCGAGGGTGTCGGCGGCTGAACGGCATCGGCCGGCCGCACAACACGCTCCCCGCCGGTCGCTGTCATCCCGGGCGAGGATTTCGGTTGCGGCCACAACCGTCCCACATTACCATGCGGCATGAACCGGTTCCCGTTCAACCACCTGAATGAAGAGGGTGTTCGATGCACACCGCCAGCCCGCGGCGGTTCGGTCTCGTGCTGATCGCCGGCATCGCCGCCCCCGCCGCCCCCGCCCAGTCCCCGGACAAGCCGGTCGAGGTCGGCAAGTGGAAGAACCATACCGGGCCGGTCACCCGGGTGGCCTTCATCCCGTCGTACCCGGCCGGATACCCCCTCCGCAACCTCGACCGCAAGTCGGTGTTCCTGATCTCGGCCGCGGAGGACGGCGAGGTCGTCTTGTGGAACGTGACCGACCAGAAGCGCGTCAAGCAGTTGGACAAGATCGGCGAGCCCATCTGGTCGGTCGGGTTCAACCCGGTGGTTCCGGAGTTCTACTTCGGGAATCACTTCGGCTTCGGGAGCATCGTCCGGAAAGTGGACATGACGCGGGGCGGGATCACGTTCGTGGACGAAACCCGCTGCCAAAACGGGGTGGTGATCCACGCCCACGACATCTCGCCGGACGGCCGGCTCTTCGCCCTGCTCGGCTCCGATTCGCGGGTCCGCGTCTTCCACCGCGAGTTCGCCAAGGAGGCGAAGGGGGCGGCCGGGGTGCCCGGGAACGGGTTCGCCGTCGCGTTCGCCCCGCTCCCGGAGCGGAAGGCCAACGGCCCGCGGCCGAAGCCGCAGGACGACTCGGTGGACCGGATCGCGGTCGGGAGCGGGGACGGGGCCGTCCGCCTGTTCGACGTGACGGTCACCTGGCCGAGGAAGGGCCGGGTGGTGACCGGCCCGGCCGACGTCCAGGTAGTCCAGGTGAAGCCCGACCTCCCGAAGCACGACCGGCTGGTCACCCGGGTGCAGTTCAGCCGCGACGGCAAGCTCCTGGCCGGCAGCAGTCACGACGGGACGGTCCTCGTCGCCGACCCCGCGTCGGGCCGGCGGGTCGCCCGGCTGGCCGTCGCGGACAAGCCGGTCGAGGGCCTCGCCTTCGACCCGGACGGCAAGCTGCTGGCGACCGCCTCGGCCGACGGACAGGTGCAGGTGTGGGAGACGAAGGGCTGGACGAAGCAGTGGGGTGTCGCGGCCCACACGGACGCCGCCGCCATGTGGGTGGACTTCAGCCCCGACGGCCGGTACCTGGCGTCCGGCGGCCGGGACTTCGTAGTCCGGGTGTGGGAGGTCCGGCCGAAGCCGAAGAAGTAACCGGACCGCGGTGCCGGACGCGAAAACAGGAAGTTCGAACCGAAGTAGCGTGATATCCGCAGGGACACAGCTAACATCGAAAGGTGGCATGGATGCCAGGTCTCATGCACCGGCGCTACGGGTTCAGCCTGCCCGAGACGATCATCGTCATCGCTGTGTTGTTCCTGCTCGTCGGACTGTTGGTCGCCGCCGTCCAACAGGTCCGAGAAGCCGCCGCCCGGATCAGCAGCGAAAACAACCTCAAGCAGTTCACACTCGCGGTCGCCACTTACACCGACGGGCGTGGCGGGGTCCTCCCGTCGGCCGACGGCAAGCCGCGGCGCCACGCGCCACGATCGAGCATCTGGTATTACGACTACACACCCCACCAGGCCGCAGCGGTGACGACCACTGGCCTGTTCCAAGATGGGGCCTGGCGGACACTGAAGATGTTTCTCGGCCCGGCGGATCCCACAGTTCCGCCTCCGGCCCCCCCGGCGGATGAGGAGGACGACCCGCAGCGATGCGCGACCGGTCACACGTCTAACGCGCAGGTGTTCAGCGGTACCCGGCGGTTGCCGGGCGGGGTGCCGGACGGCACGTCGAGTACGATCTTCTACGCCGAGCGGTACTCCGGTTGTTCGTCCGCGCGTTCGGACTATTCAGGCACCGAAGCCCGCTTCCGGCCCACCTTCGCCGACGGGGGGCCGCTGTTCGGCGGGAAGAACAGCGGCGACGTGCATCCGATTCGCCTGCCGGACGGGTCTACGGGGCCGAGCCGGCCGGGGGTGACGTTCCAGGTCCGGCCACGAGTGCCGTCGTGGGATGAGATCATTCGGCGGCCGGACCCGGGCGCGCGTCTGCCCGGGGAATGCGACCCGTCCTATCCCCAGACCCCTCATCCCGGCGGACTGCAAGTCGGATACGGGGACGGGAGCGTCCGGACCGTTTCGCGGGGGGTGTCGCCGGCCGTGTTTTGGGGGCAAATCACACCCGACGGTGGCGAGGTCATCTCCGAGTAACCCGGTCGCCTCAGCCGACCTCCCGCAGCACGGTCATGGTGTCCCGGAAGCTGAGGTCGCCGACCAGGCAGGGGTGCTTGTACTGCTCCGGCGAGCCGCCGGTGCTGGCCAGCCGGGCCCGGTCCCAGGCGGCCCACGCCCCGGCCGGGATCACCGCCGCCCGGACCGGGCCGAGCCGGCCGCCCTCCCGCTTGGCCGCGTACTCCACGTTCTCCTCGCCCAGCGCCCGGTCCAGCTCCCCGAGGAACCGCCGCAGGCGGGCCTCGTCCGCGGCGTCCGGCTCTTCGACGAAGACCGCGTAGTACGGCCGGGCGTCGTCCCACACCGGGACCACCGTGTACGCCGTCAAGGGCTGTCCGGACCGGGCCGCCGCCGCGTCGGCCGCCCGGGTGACGTGGTACTCGCTCAGCTTCTCCCCGGTCAGGTTGGCGAACCGGTGCCCCTTGCCCAGGAACTCGACCTCCGGCGTCCGGCCGTAGAAGCCCGTGACCCGGACCAGGTCCGAGATGTGGTAGCGGTAGAGGCCGTAGAGGGTGGTCGGCAGGATATAGTAGCTCCGGCCTTCGATCAGTTCGTGTGCCCCGAGGACCGTCGGCTGGGGCGAGTCGATCTCCCCTTCCGGGATGAACTCGAAGTAGTGGGACCAGATGTCGAGGACGCCGCTCGCCGTCCCGTTGGCGAAGGGGATGGTCATCCGCCCCTCGCTGGCGAGCAACCCCAGGTCGCGGACCGGCGGGTCGCCGTAGTACCGGGGGAGCTGGCGGAGGTACGGCCCCATGCTCCCGCCGGTCCAGGTGTTGATGATCGTCCCCTCCGTGGGCCAGACGTCCATCGGGTAGAGCCGGCCGTGCTTCTCGGCCAGCGCCGCCAGCTCCCGCGCCCGGGCCGGGTCCCGCCGCAGCCGTCGGGCCAGGGCCGCCCGGAGGTCGCCGGGGATGTCGAGGTCGGCCCGGAGCGTCCCGCCGGCCAGGTCGCGGATCAGTGATTCCTTCTCGGCGTCGAGCGTCCGGGCCAACTGAACCAGCGTACTCGGGTTGGCCGCCAGGAACTGCGACACGTTCCGCCCGACCGAGAACCGCAGGGCCACGTAGTACCGGCTCCGGGCGTCCTTGATCTTCCCCGTCTCGTAGGGCACCGCGTACATCCGGCGGATCAGCCGCCGCTGGACCATCGCCGTGTAGCCCGACAGGTTGCCGCACGGGATGCCGGCCGGGGTCTGGTACTCCTCCGGGTCGCCGCCGAGCTGGACGATCGGCCGCAGGGCGATCTTCCGCCCGCGGTGGTCCCGGTACATCTTCACCCCCCACATGTTCCACCCGCGCTTGTAGGCGGCCAGGTAGTCGTCGGTGACGGGGATGAGCTTGCGGCTGGCGGTCGTCCCGCTGGTCAGGGCGAACAGCCGGACCCGGCGGTCGGCCAAGAGGGCGTTGGTGTCGCCGTTGGCCACCCGCTCGATGTACGGGGCGACGGCCTCGTACGGGGCGACCGGGACGTGCCGGCGGTAGTCGGCGACGGTGCGGATGTCGCGGAAGTGGTGGTCGCGGCCGAAGCCGGTGTCGGCCTGCTTGCGGAGGATGTGCTGGAGCAGGGCGGTCTGGACGGCCTCGGGGTGCTGGCAGGCGGCCTCGAACTGGCGGAGCGTCCGCCGGACCGGGTACGTCACCAGCCGCCCGAACCGGACCAGCAAGAACCGCTTGAGGGACATGGGACGCTCCCGGGAGCGCGCGAGAAAACCCAGGGCTTCGCCCTGGGCGATGTTGTCGCAGCCCTTCAGGCTCACCGATCTCGGACCCCGAAGGGGTCACACGACGTAGCCCGGGGCAACGCCCCGGGTCCGTCAGCCGGCGCCCGCCGTCGCCCCGAGGTGTTGGTCGAAGAAGGCGACCACCCGGGCGTGGTACTCGTCCCCGGCCGCCTGGTGGGCCTGGTTGTGCTTGGCCTTCGGCACCGCCCACCACTCCTTCGGCCCCCTCACCCGGTCGAACAGCGCCCGGCCCATCTCCGGCTTGATGTAGGCATCGGCCTCGCCGTGGATCATCAGCACCGGCCGGCAGAGCTTGCCCGCCGCCTTCTCCACGCTCGGGTACGTCACCCCCCGGTTCCGGGCCACCTTCTTCACCCCGGTCAGCCCGACCAGCCCGTAGAACCACCCCGGCAGGACCTGTTGGAGCCGGTGCCGCTGGCTGTAGATGCCGATCCACCGCTTCATGTACGGGACCATGGTGGTGTACGTCGCGTAGGCCCCGTCGGTGGCCAGGCAGCGGATGCCGGGCTCGGCCGCGGCCGCCAGGAAGGCGGTGCTCCCGCCCTTGCTCACCCCGAACACCCCGACCCCGGCCGGGTCGGCGTCGGGACGGGACCGCAGGTAGGCCAGGGCGGCCCGCATGTCGGCCACGTCCTTGTCCGTCACCCACTGGAGCGGCTCGTAGGCCGGGTCCCGGTCGCTGTCCCCCTGGTTCCGCGGCTCGTAGCAGAACACGTCGTACCCGGCGGCCAGCAGCCCGTCGCAGTACCCCCGGCAGGCCCACCGGTCGGACCCGAACTCCAGCCCGAACAGGACCACCCCCCTGCGGGGGCCGGGGGCGGTCGCCCGGAGGTAGCAGCCCCGGAGGGTCAGCCCGTCGGCGGCCGGGAAGGCGGCGTGCTCGGCGTCGTCCGTCGGCACCCCCTTCGGGACGACGAACAGCGGCTTCTCCTGGAAGATGCGGACCAGGAACCCGAGGTACTTCCACCGCAGGTACAGGTAGAGGACGGCCAGCCCCAGCCCGATGGCGATCGGGGGGACCGCCAGGATCGTCACGCCGACCCAGAACCAGAAGACCACCGCCCCCTCCGGGGAGAAGGAAGAAGGCAAAAGGAAAAAGGTACAAATACCGGTCGGGAGCCGATCGGGGAGTACGGCGGCGGGTTTTTCCTTGTTCCTGTTGCCGCCCGCCGTCAGCCGGCCGGCGGTTTCCCCTGGAAGATGCGGGCCGGGGACCCGGGGTACCTCCAACGGGCGTACAGGTAGGTGACGGCCAACCCCAACCCGACCACGATCGGTGGGATCACCAAGAGTGCCACACCGACCCACAACCAGAGGACCACCGCACCTCCCGGACGCGCACCGGGGATGCCGACCGCCCCGAACGGCGCGCGGGGCGTGCCCTACGAGTATCTGCTGACGATCAGGGCGATGTTCTGCCCGCCGAACCCGAAGCTGTTGCTCAGCACGTGGTCGACCCGCTTCTCCCGGGCCGCGTTCGGGACGTAGTCCAGGTCACACTCGGGGTCGGGAACCTCGTAGTTGATGGTCGGCGGCAAGACCCCCTGCCGCAGGGCCGTCACGCCGACGACCAGCTCGACCACCCCGGCGGCCGCGATCAGGTGGCCGAGCATGCTCTTGCTGCTCGACACCGGGACCTTGTAGGCGTAGTCGCCGAATACCGCCTTGATGGCCGCCGTCTCGGCCGAGTCGTTCGCCTGGGTGCTGGTCCCGTGGGCGTTGATGTACCCGATGTCCGTCGGGTTCAGCCCGGCGTCCCGGAGGGCGTCGGCCATGCACCGGACGGCCCCCTTCCCGTCCGGGTGCGGGTCGGTCATCCGGTAGGCGTCGGCCGTACTCCCGTACCCGGTCAGCTCGGCGTAGATCGTCGCCCCCCGCCGCTTCGCGTGTTCCAGCCCCTCCAGCACCACGATCCCGGCCCCCTCGCCGATGACGAACCCGTCCCGGGTCTTGTCGAACGGCCGGCTGGCCGTCCGCGGGCTGTCGTTCCGCTGGGACAAGGCCGTCAGCCGGTTGAACCCGGTGATCCCGAGCGGGTGCAACATGCTGTGCGACCCGCCGGCGGCCATCACCTCGGCGTCCCCGGCCCGGATCAGCTCGGCCGCCTCGCCGATCGCCTGGGAGCTGGCGGCACACGCCGTCTGGCAGGCGATATTCGGCCCGTCCAGGGCGAAGATGGTGCCCAGGTGGCCGACGGTGGTGTGCATCTCCACCTCGGCCTCCCGCCGGCGGTCGAGGACCGGGAAGATGGCCCGGGCGAACACCCCCGGGTCGGCCGTCCCGTCGTCCCGGGCGGCGACGGCGATGCTGTTGACGAGGGCCGGGAAGTCCTCGGCCCCCTCGCCCGATCCGAGGTAGACGCCCATCCGGCCGCGGTCGCCGCGGCCGGGGTCGAGCAGCCCGGCGTCCTCCAGCGCCTGCCGGGCCGCCCCGATGGCGAACTGGGTGTTCACCCCGCAATGGGCGTATCGGCCGGGGTCCTTCAGGTACTTCCCCAGTTCGAACCCCTTCACCTCACTCGCAAAGGTGGTGGGCAAGGTGCGGGCGTCGAACCGGGTCATCGGGCCGACCGCGGTGCGGCCCTCGACCTGGCTCTTGAACAGGTCGGCGACCGTGTGCCCCAGCGGGGTGACGACGCCCATCCCGGTGATGACGACCCGACGGCGCATGATTGGAGGTCCCGGGGGTACGAGTGAGGCCGGCGCGGGGGAGAAGCGGACTCAACCGCGCCGCGCCGCCTCGATGGCCGCGATGTCGATCTTCCTCATCGTCATCATCGCGTCGAACGCCCGCTTGGCGGCAGCGGGGTCTGGGTCGGTGTAGGCTTCCGTCAGGGCGACCGGCGTGATCTGCCAGGACAACCCCCACTTGTCCTCGCACCAGCCGCACGCGCTCTCCTGGCCGCCGTTGCCGACGATCGCGTTCCAGTAGCGGTCGGTCTCCGCCTGGTCGGCGGTGGCGACCTGGAACGAGAACGCCTCGGTGTGCTTGAACGCCGGCCCGCCGTTGAGCCCGAGGCACGGAATCCCCATCACGGTGAACTCGACGGTCAACACGTCCCCTTTCTTCCCCGACGGGTAGTCGCCCGGCGCGCGGTGGACCGCGACCACGGCCGAATCGGGGAAGGTCGCGGCGTAGAACCGCGCCGCATCCTCGGCGTCGCCGTTGTACCACAGGCAGATTGTGTTCTTTGCTGGCTTCACCGAGTCACTCCTCCGTTCACTTCTTCCTGATCGCGTCGATTCCCTTGAGATTGATCACGAACGTCTCGGCGAAGTACACATCGCCGCCCCCAACCGTTCTGCCCTTCACAACGGCCGTCCGAATCCAATAGTCCTGCTCGATCCAGACGTTGCAGGACACCATGTCGGGTTCGTCGTCCGGCACGCTGGTGGACTTCGGCTTGCCGAGTGTGGCAGTCGGCCGTGACGCCTCCTTTTCGGCGGCTGGCCGGTCGGCCCGGATTACCTTGAACCTGTACAGCAGCACCTTGCCATTCATAATCATGGCTTGATTGTTCGCCAAGTTGTCGCCCCAGATGAGTTCCTGCGATCCGTCGGGGTTCTGGGTGGGCTTGACAGACTTGGCATCTTCGTGGGCCTGATACAATTCGTCCAGCGAGTAGCCACCGACGACTTCCGGGGCGAGCTTCTTGATGTAGTCTAGTTTTCCTTTGTCCACGCCAGCATCACCCCCTACCGGAGCCGATGACTTGGCCGGCGTGACAGCTTTGAAGTGCTCGATGAAGTTGCCGTGGAAGCCGATCAGGCCGACATCTCGACCAACTCCAGCGACGCTACAAACGGTTATCGACTGAGACAAGCCCGTGAAAGTCGAGACTTCATATTGAACGAATAAGCCCGGTTCCACAGCCGACCACGAGTAGTTGTGAGGCGTGTCTTCGCGAGCCACCGGGTCGCTCCTGTTTACTTTGTCGCACTCCGGCGTGCCCATCCGCTCCATTATCTCCCGGTGACGTTTCTGGTAGCCGTCATTGTCCGGCTTCCATCTGCGGCTGAGGCCGACCAGACTGCCCTTGAAAAAGAACCAAGTTGATGAATCGGAGTCAAGCTCCGCACCTTGAAGGTTGTAGACGGCGACCGCATGCTCCGGCTTTGAACGAGTCCGACTCTTACTCGCCCCTGGGTTTTTCCGCAGGAAATCATCCTCCTTCGTGCCGCTGACGATTTCGGTGCCGACGCTTCTTGCATACTCCTGCTTGGACTTGAAAGCCTTCTCAGTCTGCTCTGACTTCGATTTGTCACCACGCGCCGATTGAGCGACCCGCGCTGCCTCTGATGAGATGGCCTTCTCCACCGGCTTGCTGGCGGGTTCAGCCTTATCGGATTTGGGTTTCGACTCCCCGGCTTGTGGGTCAGCTTGAGCCGACGGCTGGCCGTCAGTGGGTGTGACGCCGGGCTTGGCGCACCCGACCAACACGACCACAACCGCGGCTAAGGGTAGAATCTGCTTCACAGCCGCCTCCTCTGCTTCTGCCGCCGACAGGGTTGCGACCGCCGCCCACTCGTCGTCAACCGTTACCCGGACCGGCCGTGCTGGGCAGCGCTCGGCGTCATCGCCCCGAGCCGGTCTGCCGGGCTTGTCACCCCCGCCCACCACCGTTCAGGATGTCCCCTCGCTCTCACGCAGAGTATGGGAGCGAGGAGGATTACTCCTCCCACCGCCGGACGACCAACGCCCCGCACTGGCCGAGGTCGGTGTACGCCACCTTCACAGCGAACGGCTTGGCCACCTTCCGCGGCGGGCCGGTGTGGACGGCGACCGGGCAGCCCGGGTCGGGGTTTTCGTGGTTGAGCGTCCCGGGCAGCTCGCCGTGCTTCAGGGCCAGCAGGCTGCACGCCAACTCGACCATCCCGGCGGCCGCCCCGGTGTTCCCGAACCGGCTCAACGGGGCGAACACCGGCACGTCCCGGCCGAACACGCTCCCGATCCCCCGGGCCTCGAACCGGTCCAGCTCCGGCACCCCCAGGCCGTGGGCGTTCACGTGGTCCACGTCCGAAGGTCGGATGCCGGCGTCGGCCAGGGCGGCGCGGATAACCCGGGCCAGCCCGTCCCCGGTCAGTCCGCGGTCCAGCCCGGCCGCGTACCCGACCACCTCGCCGAGGATGGCCGCCCCGCGCTTCCTGGCGTGGCCCAGTTCCTCCAGCGGGAACGCCGCCCCGGCCTCCCCGAGGCAGGTCCCGGAGGCGTCCCGGTCGAACGGCCGGACGGCCGCCGGCCCCAGGTCGTTCCGCCGGGTCAGAGGGGCGAACGAGTTGAACCGGGACAGGCTCAGCGGGTTGATCTTCGACTCGGCCCCGCCGACCAGCATCACGTCCGCGGCCCCCCGGCGGAGGATGCGGAACGCCTCCCCGGCGGCCAGCACCCCGGCCGCCTCGTTCGGGATGATGGTGTTGCTCGGCCCCTGCATGTCGTACAGGATGGTGGTGTGGCAGGCCGGCATGTTCGGCAGGTACTTGAGCATCCACATCGGGGGCACGTCCGGCACCCCCGCCCGGCCCCACACCTCCATGTCCACCGGCCGCCCGGGGCCGACCGACGCCGCCTTGCTGGCCCGGGCCAGGTCGGAAATCTCGGTCGCCCCCATGACCGAGGCGAACGACACCCCGACCCGCTCGGGCGGGACGGTGCCCTTGGCCAGCCCGGCGTCCTGCATGGCCAACTGGGCCGTCACCACCCCGACCTGGACGGTCCGGGCCATGGCGTTGAGCGACTTGCGGTAGCTCTTCTCGATCAGGTTCTTGGCGACGAAGTCGGTCAGCTCGCCGGCGATTTGGCAGGGCAGGGCGGAGGCGTCGAAGGCTTGGATCGGGCGGATGCCGGACGTGCCGGCCCGGAGGGCCTCCCACAGGGCCGCCGGTGACGAGCCGATCGGGGTGAGCACCCCGAGGCCGGTGATCACGGCCCGGCGGGGAGAGGTCGCCATGGGGTCAACGGCTCCGCGTGTCCGGGGCCGGGCGGCCGGCCCCGGGGTTCATCCTATTCCGTGTTACCCGATCCCGGGAGACGACTTACGCCGGGGTAAGCGGTCGGGGTGGGGTCAGTCGTGCCGGCCAGGCCGCGGGTAGCGGTCGGGTGGGGGTGCGGGACGCTCGACACACCCTACGACTACGGCGGCCGCCCGCTCGCCCCGGCTGCAACCGATTCCGCCTGCCGGAGCAGTTGGGCCATCTCGCCGCCGAAGACGAACTTGGTGTCCGGCAGGTCGGGCGGGAGCTGGTCGGCGGTCGGGAAGGCGAACAGGATGTCGGCCTCGGCCACCAGTTCGCCCCCGACCCGGGCCTCGCCGGCGACCCGGGCGCCGGTCTCCCCGAGGTCCACGGCCGTGGCGGTGTAGGTCAGGACCTCGCCGGGGAACGCCTCGCGGTGGAACTTGGCCGCCATCTTGGCCAGGACGACGTTCTTCTCGTACCGGTGGGCCTGGCCGACCAGGATGCCGCCGGTCTGGGCCAGCCCCTCCAGGATCAGCGGGGCCGGCATCACCGGGAACCCGGGGAGGTGGTCGGCGAAATGGTCCTCGGCGTGGCTGAGGCACTTGACCGCGGCGGCCGACCGGCCCGGCTCGAACGCGGTGAACCGGTCGATCCACAGCCAGCGCATCAGGACATCCCGCTGAGCGGGGGGCGTCAGCCCCCTGAGTGGGACGACGGCTCAGGGGGCTGACGCCCCCCGCTCAGGGGATTACCCCCCGAGCTTCCGCTGGAGGTAGTTGACGATCAGGTCGACGGTGAACAGGTCTTCCATCTTGTCCAGCCGGGGGTCCTTCCGGAACTCGGAGAGGTCGGCGAACGGCATCCGCTCCTGGAGTTCGGCCAGCCCCTTGGGCGTCACCTTCCCGTCGGCCACGAAGTCGGCGTCGCCCTGGAAGATCGACTCCGGGAACAGCTCCTCCCGGGGGATTTTCACCCCGAACTGCTTCTCCAGCCGGAAGACGATGTCCAGGAAGTCGATCGACTCGGCGTTCAGGTCGCCGCGGAGCCGGGCCGACGGCGTCACCTCGTCCTCGTCCACGTTCAGGGCGTCCACCAGGGTGGACCGGACCTTCTGGAAGACCTCGTCCTTCGTCGGCATGGAACTCCCTCCGGCCCGGCTCAGGCGGTGACCGCCCCGAGGCTTAGCCCGCCGTCCACGGTGATCACTTGGCCGGTGATGTAGTCCCCGGCCGGCCCGGCCAGGAACAGGACCACCCCGGCGATGTCCTCGGGCTTGCCCAGCCGCCGCAGGGGGACCAGCTTCTTCTGGATGAAGTCCCCGGCCTTGGCCCGGACCGCCTCGCTCATGTCCGTCTCGATGAACCCCGGGGCGACGGCGTTGACCGTCACGTTCCGGCTGCCCAGCTCCACGGCCAGGGCCCGGGTGAAGCTGTTCACCGCCCCCTTGCTGGCGGCGTAGTTGGCCTGCCCGGCGTTCACGTGGTCGGCGGCCACGCTGGAGACGTTGACGATCCGCCCCGAGCGTTGCTTGAGGGCCATCTGGCCGGCGACGGCCCGGCAGAAGGCGAACGTCCCGGTCAGGTTGGTGTCGATCACCGTCTTCCAGTCGTCGGCCGACATCCGGACGAACAGCCCGTCCCGGATGACCCCGGCGTTGTTCACCAGGATATCGACCCGGCCCCAGTCCGCCAGCACCGCCTCGACCACCCGCTCGGCGGCGGTCGGGTCGGCCACGTCCGCCTGGTGGGCCTTGGCCGCCCCGCCGGCGGCGGAAATCTCCTTCACCAGTTCATCGGCCGCCGCCTGGCTGCCGCGGTAGACGAAGGCGACCTTCGCCCCTTCGCGGGCCAGGGCCCGGACGACCGCCCGGCCGATCCCCCGGCTGCCGCCGGTCACCAGGGCCACCTGATCCTTGAGCGTCATCGCGCCTCCCGGGTCAGTTCCCCGGTCAGGAGCGCCCACCGGGCCTTGTAATATTCCCGCAGCTTCTCGTCGGCGGCCGCCCCGGCCGGGCCGCGGTCGGCCAGCCCGTACCCGCGGAGGGTAAACTGGGCCGACACCGTCTGCCGCCCGGCGTCGTCGGCCGCCTTCCCCTTGAACGCCGCCGTCGCCGCGTCTTGCCCGACCAGCTCGACGGACACGTCCATCCGCCGGCCGGGCTGCATGAACGTCCCGTACTTAACGGTCTTGACCTCGCGGAGGACGACGACGGGGTGGGCGAACGCGGTGCTCGCCCGCCACAGCCACCCGGCCGCCTCGACCGCCGCCTGGAGCATCAGCACCCCGGGCATGACCGGGAACCGGGGGAAGTGGTCGGCCAGGTACTCCTCCCCGAGGGTCAGGAACTTGGCCGCCCGCAACGACCGGCCCGGCTCCCAGGCGTCGACCCGGTCGATCAGGTGGAACCGCATGCTCCGCACCGGGCCCGCGGGGCGGGGGTCCGTCCGTGCCGTAGGAAGGTGGAAGTATATGGCCCCCGCCGGGGCGGACAACCCCGCCGGGCCGGCCGAACTTCCGGGCCGTGCGGCTTGTCCGGCCGTTTCCCGGGCGTACCATGACCCTTCCGACTGTCGGCACACCGACCGGGACCATTCGACCAGGAGACGGACCATGGCGGGGCGGCGGCGCGGCACCGGGCGGCGGAAGGTGGGCCGGAAGAAGCGGCGGATGCGGGCCAAGATCCGCCACCGCAAGTAA
>JAIEQN010000751.1 GCA_019747685.1 Gemmataceae bacterium | reverse complement strand
GCCCGGTGGTCGATCGTCTTCGAGTTCTTGGCCTGCTCCGGGGCCATGTAGTCCGGCGTCCCCACCACCGTCCCGTCCCGGGTCAGGTCCGACCCGGCGGCCCCGTCGTCCTCGAACCCGACCCACCGGACCAGCCCCATGTCGAGAATCTGCACCAGCGTCGGCTCGGTCCGGGCGGGGTGATACCGCTCGCCGCTGACGATGATGTTCGACGGCTTCATGTCCCGGTGGACGACCCCCTGGTCGTGGGCGTGTTGCAGCCCGAGGGCCGCCTGCCGCAGGTACTCGCACGCCTCGGGCACCGGCACCGGCCCGTACTCCCGGACCAGCCGGGCCAGGTCGATCCCGTCCACGAACTCCATCGCCAGGTAGTGCTTGCCGGCGTCCTCCCCGCTGTCGAACACCTCGACGACGTGCTTGTGCTTGAGGGCGTGGGCCGTCTGGACCTCGCGGCTGAACCGGCCGCGGACGACCGGGTTGGCCAGGAGGTGGGGCCGGACCACCTTCAGCCCGACCACCCGCCCGGACCCGCGATCCCGGGCCTTGTACACCTTCCCCATCCCCCCTTCCCCGACCTTGTCGAGGATGACGTAGGGGCCGACGAACAGCTCGGCCGCCTTCCCGTGGACGACCTTGCGGAGCTGGTGGACCGTGACCCGGCCGGCCCCGACCAGAACCCGCATGGCCGCCTGCGGGTCGTCGCCGGCGGCGGCCAGGTCGGGTTCGATCGACAGCAGGTCGTCCGCCGGGACGAGGCCGCTGTCCCGGAGGGCTTCGAGGAGGGAGGCGGCGGTGCGGATCATAGCCGGGGCCGACCGGGGCGAGTGCCGGGGGGTGCCGCCGGGCGGGGTACGACGCCTCCTTCATCCTAACCCGGGCCGGCGATTCCTAAAGGGGGATTCGCCGCCCGGGCCGCCGCCTCGACCCGAACAATCGGACCGTCCGTCAGACTTTTCGTGGTGGGAATTTCGGGCGGCGGGCGGGGACGGCCACGGACTGGGCGGCCGGCGGGGGCTGGAACCGGCGGCCGGGATGGCCGATGATGAGGGAGTCGTCACGCTCGGAGGAACCGCGATGGCCGACCCCGTGAAGTCGCCAAGCCCGCCCGCCGAGGCCCCGCCAGAGTACACCAAGGCGGACAGCCTGTTGTTCCAGTTCTGGCTAATCCTGTTCCTGCTGGTGATCTGCTTCGCCCTGGTGAACTACCTGATGTCGTACCTGCCGCGATGACCCACCCCTCCCCCCTCTTTTTTCGCCGCCGTCTAGATCGCGGTATTCCGCTGGGATTCCAGGGGGTTCGGCCGACGACCCGCTCGGGCACCCGGTCACGCTAGGCCCACCGCCCGTGCCGAAGTCGTTGGGCCCCATCGGTCTGCGACGCGGATGGAGCAATGCCGGACCCGGTCATGCTCGGGGTGCGGGGGTCGAGGTCGGTGACGAGGAACGTAGAATGATGGTGTGATGCACGTAGCAACATGCCCGACCTCCCGGCGGAAGCATAATGACCTACTGTTCAGTACACTCCCGCCGGTCAAAGTCAATAAATTCCGGCCGGATTTCCGGAACTACTTCTTCTCCGGCTCCTCGGCGGCGAAGTCCCACAGCCCGAGCCGGGTCTTTTTCCCGTTCGGCTCCAAGATCGCCAGAACCGGCTTCGACGGGTGGAAGGCCACGTCCCCGGTCCCCTTCCACGACTTGACCACCTTCCCGGTTCTGGTGTTCCAGACGGTCAGAAAGCTGTTCCAATCAGGGTAAGCCTTGTTCGACCCGGGCCGGAGGGTCTTTCCGCCGGCAGCGGCGAACAGCCGGCCATCGGCCGACAGGCTGCCCGGCTGCGGGGGCAGTTGGACATACTCAGCCCCCTCCAAAGCCGCGGCCGGCTCGCCGGTCGTGGCATCCAGCACGGCCGTGACGCACAGCCCGTGTGAAGCGACGAGTAAACCACCGTCGGGCGAGAGGACAATGCCGTACGGCTGATAAGAGTTCGGATCCGCCGCCAGCCGCTTCAAATCCACCACCCTCGACCAGAGCGGCTTTCCGGCGTCGATGTCGTACACCGTCACCCGGTCGTTCTCACCGATCCCGGCCAACCGCTTCCCGTTCGCGGACAGGGCGACCACCCCGAACGCCCCCTCGGTCGTGAGCGGCACCCGGACCGTCCGCCCGGTCTCGGCGCTCACCTCCCGGACCTCAACCCGGCCGGGCTTGTTGGCGAACGCCTCGGTGTAGACCGTTCGGAACGTCTTGCCGTCCGGGGCGAAGGCGTACCCGGTGGTCGGCTCGCTGTCGAGTTCGACCGTCCGGTTCCCCTCGTTCGTGCCGTCCACGTTGGCGTAGTTCAGCCGGTGCCGCCCGCTGACCAGACCCGACTCGCGGAGGTCGGTGATGACTTGCTTGCCGTCCGGCGTGAACCCGACGAGCCGGGAGGGACTGTCGAGGCCCTGGAACCCGATCCTCGGGATGTCGTCCGCCACCGGATACGAGTAGACGGCCAAGAGGTTTTGCGGTCCCCCGCCGAGGCCGCCCGCGGCCGGGGCGGGTGGCGGCACGTCCCCGCGGACGGCGAAGGCCGCCCCGTTCGGGCTCCAGACGACCTGCCCCGGGGCCGGGAAGTCGAGGTCGAAGGCCGTGCGGAGGCGGGGCCGGTCGGTGAGGGCGACCCCCTTCCCCTCCGCCTTCGGCTCGGACTTCGCGGCCGGCTCCCGCTTCTCCGCCACCTTCGGCGGGTCATCGACCTTCGGCGGGTCGTCGGTCCGCCGCCCGGCGGCCACCACCCCGGCCGTCGCCACCGCCAGCCCGAACGCCCCGGCCAGGAAGACTTGTCGCATCGAAAAGCCCCCGTCGGCGAGCCGGACCACCGGGCCCGGGACACCGCCCCCGGCCGCCCAGTCGGCCACCAGCCCGCACGTCTTGGTAATGAGGTCGTCCGGCACTGCCGCGGTTCCCCGCCCTCCCCCGAGTACCGCCGGCACGCCCGCCGCCGACAGCGCCACGCCCCGCCGGGCCAGGGCGTCCGCCAGCCGCTTCCGCCCGCCGGCCAGCCGGCTGGAGAGCGTTCCTTCTGGAATGCCCAGCCGCTTCGCCGCCTCGGCCCGGGACAGGCCCTGGAGGTCGCACAAGAGGACGGCGTCCCGATACCACGCCGGCAGCCGGTCGAGTTCCTCGTACAGCTCCGGCCCGGCCTCGAACGGCGTCCGGTCCGCGGCGGCCGGCTCGGGGGCGTTCACGGCCGGCACCTCCCGCCTCCGCCGGCGAACGGCCGACCGCCGCGCCCGCCGGCCGACCCGCACCGCCACCCCGTACAGCCAGTTGCCCAATAGCTCCGGCCGACCGACCGCCCCCGCCTTGCGAGCCAGGGTCAGGAAGACGGCCTGGAAGGCGTCTTCGGCGTCCTGCGGATGGCCCGTCACCCGCCGGAGGACGCCGAGGACGAGCGGCCCGTGCCGGCGGACGAGTTCGGCGAACGCCCCCTGGTCGCGGGCGGCGACGAACCGGCGGAGCAGCTCGGCGTCGGCCGCCGGGCCGGGGTCGAGCTGCCGGAGGAGGTCCGCCGGCCGGGTTCGGGACGCCATCCGCCGCCTCCGTCTCGCCCGGGTACTCCCCGCTGCCGGGGCCGCGCGTCGCGCGATTGTGATTGTCCCAGGGGTGCAAACCCCTGGTTCCGGTCCTCCCGCCCCGTGATAATACCCTCATGCCCGACGACCCGCCGCTGACCCTGACCCACGACCGCGGGACGGTCGTGGTCGCCGACGGCCCGCCGGCGTTCAACTACAACTCGCTCCCCGGCGTCCTGTTCGACCCCCGGACCAGCACCCACCGCGCCCAGGGCCGGCACTACCGGGCCATCGTCGAACACGTCCTCCGCGAGAAACGCCCGTACCAGGACAAGGCCCGGGGCTGGGAGAACAAGCCGACCGGCTGGAAGCTGAACAACCAGCGGACGCCCCGGCCGTACCAGCTCGAAGCGGTCGAGAAGTGGCTGGCCGGCGGCCGCCGCGGGGTGGTCGTCATGCCGACCGGGACCGGGAAGACGTTCACGGCGTTCCTATGCATCGAGAAGGTCGGCCGGCCGACGCTGATCGTGACGCCCAAGATCGACCTGATGATCCAGTGGGCCCGGGAACTCGAAGCGGCGTTCGGCGTGGACGTGGGCATGGTCGGCGGCGGCGAGTTCGAGTACAAGCCGCTCACCGTCACCACCTACGACTCGGCGTACATCCACCTGGAGCGGTGGGCCAACCGCTACGGGCTCGTCGTGTTCGACGAGTGCCACCACCTCCCCGGGCCGAGCTACGCCGAGGCGGCGAACGCCGGGCTGGCCCCGTTCCGGCTCGGGCTGACCGCCACCCCGGAACGCTCCGACGGCGGCGAGGATCTGCTGCCGGCCCTCGTCGGCCCGACCGTCTACCGGCTCGACATCACCGACGTGGCGGGCGAGTTCCTGGCCCCCTACGAGGCCCGGCGGGTGTTCGTCGAGCTGACCGAGGAGGAGGCTGAGCGGTACGCCGCCTGCCGGGAGGAGTACCGCGGGTTCGTGTCGAGCCGCGGGATCAACATGAGCGGCCCGGACGGGTTCCGGCGGTTCCTGTTCGAGGCGTCGAAGTCGCCGGAGGGGTGGGCGGCGGCCCGGGCGTACCGCGAGCAGAAGCGGATCATGCAGGCCCCGAGCGGCAAGTTCGCCCTGCTGGAGGAGCTGCTGGAGCGGCACGCGACGGACCGGGTGCTGATCTTCACGGCCGACAACGCCACGGTCTACCACATCGCCCGGCAGTACCTGATCCCGGCGATGACCAACCAAACCAAGCCGAAGGAACGCAAGCTGATCCTCCAGAAGTTCCACGCCGGCGAGTACGCGGCCGTCGTGACCTGCCAGGTGCTCAACGAGGGGGTGGACGTGCCGGCGGCGAACGTCGGGATCGTGATGTCCGGGACCGGCAGCGCGACCGAGAACGTCCAGCGGCTCGGCCGCATCCTGCGGAAGTACGGGGACAAGCAGGCGGTGCTGTACGAGGTCATCACCCGCGGCACGGCCGAGGAGTACGTCAGCGACCGCCGCCGGCAGCACCGGGCGTTTCAGTAAGAGTTTTCACCGCAGAGACCGCGGAGACCGCAGAGGAAGACAAGAATGAGTTTGAAAGAAAACCATCTCTCCGTTCTTTCCTCTGCGTGCTCCGCGGTCTCTGCGGTGAAAAACTGATGCTCACCGGCAAGCTCGTCCGCGTCCGGCACGCCCGGAACCAATTGATCCCGCTCTACCTCGACCCGGCCGACAAGGGCTGGATCGGGGTGATCGAGCAGTTGCTGTTCACCTTCCGCGGCTCGCCCGGCCGGACCCGCGGCGAGGTGCTCGAAGACCTGGCCGACTTGGTCGGCGAGGGGCCGCGGTCGCTCGTGCATCGCGGGCTGTTGGACCTGCTCGAAGACCGGTGCGAGTTCGAGGTGACGGCCGACCACCCGCCGGACGAACTGCGGGACCGGGTGTTCCGGGCCGCGGTCGAGGCCCGGGCCGCGGCCGCGGCGGCCGGGACGCCGTTCGACCGGGCGGCGGTCGTGGGTGGTGTGGCGGCCGAGCTGAAGCTGGCCCCGGAGCAGGTCGAGCAGGGCCTGTTCGCCGACCTGAAGGACGAGCGGCGGGTGCTCCAGTTCAAGGACACGACGCCCGAGTGGCTGCTGAACCGGTACAACGTGGCTCTGGCCCAGGCCATCCTCCTGCGGTCGGCGGCGATGGACGTGCGGGTCTGGGGCGAGACCCCGGCCCGGTTCCGGCAACTCTTCCGCCAGGTCAAGTTCCACAAGCTGATCGGCACCATCCACCAATCCGCGGGCGAGTCGTACACCCTCAAGCTCGACGGCCCGCTGTCGCTGTTCGCGTCCACGACTAAGTACGGGCTGCAACTGGCCCAGTTCCTGCCGACGCTCTTGCACTGCAAGGCGTTCGACCTCCACGCCAGCGTCCGCTGGGGCACGGAGCGGAAGGAAAAGCTGTTCCAGCTCTCGGCGTCGGACGGCCTGCGGTCGCACCTGCCGGACTTCGGCACGTTCACCCCGCCCGAGCTGCAACTGTTCGCCGAGAGCTTCGCGGCCAAGGTCAAGGGCTGGACGATCGCCGACGACCCGCACCCGATCCCGCTCCCGGACGGCGTCTGGGTGCCCGACTTCACCCTGACCCACCCGGCCAGCGGCAAGCAGGTGTTCGTGGAAATCTTCGGGTTCTGGCGGCGGGGCGACATCGAGACCCTCGCCCGCCGGCTGCGGAAGCACCTGCCGGGGCGGTTCGTCCTGTGCGTCGGCGAGCAGTTCCGGGCCGACGAGGCCGGCGACGACGACTTCGGCAACGGCGTCTACCGGTACAAGCGGACCCCGATCCCGGACGAGGTGGCCAAGCTGGCGGCCGTGGTCGCCGGGGTGTAGCGGACCGGCCGCCGGTCGGATACCATCGTCCGTGGTCGCTTCCCTCCCCGCGAGACCGCCGCCATGTCCGAGTCACCCACCCGCCGCACCTTCCTCGCCGCCTCGGCCGGGTCCGCCGCGTTCGGCGTCCCGGCGGCCAACGCCCTCGGGGCGAATGAAAAGCTGACCGTCGGCCTGATCGGGTCCGGCAACCGCGGCCGGACCATCTCGATCGAGGCGGCCAAGGCCGGGTGCGACATCGTCGCCGCGGCCGACATCGGCAAGTTCCGCCAGGGCTATCTGGCCGAGCAGTACGCCAAGGCCGGGGTCGCCGCCAAGCCGACGTTCTACGACGACTACCGCAAGGTCCTCGACCACCCCGGCGTCGACGCGGTCATCATCGCCACCCCCGACCACCACCACAAGGAGCAGTTGCTCGCCGCGATGGCCGCCGGCAAGCACGCCTACGTCGAGAAGCCGCTGAGCCACACCATCGACGAGGGGAAGGAGATGGTGGCGGCCGTCCGGAAGGCCAAGCGGATCGTCCAGGTCGGCAACCAGCGGCACAGCGGCGACCACTGGAAGCGGTGCCGGGACGTGATCCAGTCGTCCGACTTCGGCGACCTCGTCTGGGTGAAGGTGTGGGACTGCCGGAACTGGGTGAAGCGGGACCCGTTCGCCCCGCCCAAGACGTTCGACAAGACGCAGATCGCCGGCCTCAACTGGCCGGGGTTCCTGGGGACCGCCCCGAAGCGGCCGTTCGACCCGGTCCGGTACTGGTCGTGGCGGTGGTACTGGGACTACGCCGGCGGGCTGATGACCGACATCGGGGCCCACCAGCTCGACATCGTCCAGTGGCTCGGCGGGGTCGACGCCCCGAAGTCGGTGGTCGCCAACGGCGGGGTGTACCACTTCAAGCACTGGGAGACGCCGGACGTGATCCACGGGGTCTGGGACTACGGGAAGTTCGCGGCCACGTTCGCGGTCGAGTTCGTGAACGGGTTCGACGGGGTCGGCGCGACGTTCTACGGCACCAAGATGACGATGCACGCGGACGCCGAGTCCGAGATCCGCTTCTACGAGACGATCGACAAGTTCGACCCGGCCAAGATGAAGCCGAAGATGGCGTGGAAGGTGCCGAACGAGACGCCGGCCCACGTCCAGAACTGGGTGGAGAGCGTGAAGGCCGGGAAGGACCCGAACTCGCCGATCGAGCTGGGCCACCGGGTCATCACCGCCGCCCACCTGGCCAACCGGGCGTACCGGCAGGGGAAGAAGGTCGTCTGGGACTCCGACAAGCAGCAGGTCGTCGAGGGGTAAGGGAAGAACAAGACCGGCCGGCAGATGACGCAGACTCCGGCGCAGATGAGGCCGGATCAGAAATGGTATCGTGGTTTTCCATCCGGTTTCATCTGCGTCCGCCGATCTGCGTCATCTGCCGGCCAGTCTTGATCGGGAGCCGCCATGTTCATCTTCGACAAGGCCCCGTTCAAGTCGTGCCACGCCTCGACGGTGGTGGAGGTCGAGCCGGGCCGGCTGATGGCCGCCTGGTTCGGCGGGTCCGACGAGGGCGCGAAGGACGTGCAAATCTGGGCCAGCACGTTCGACGGCAAGAAGTGGACGGCCCCGGCCGTGGCCGGGTCCGAGCCGGGCCAGCCGTGCTGGAACCCGGTCCTGTTCAAGACGGCGAAGGGGACGCTCTACCTCTGGTACAAGGCCGGCCCCAGCCCGATGACCTGGACCGGGTTCGTCCGCACCTCGGCCGACGGCGGGGCGACGTGGTCGGACGCCGAGATGATGCCGGCCGGGATGTGGGGGCCGGTCCGGGCCAAGCCGATCCAACTGGCCGACGGGACGATCCTGGCCGGCACGTCGGTCGAGAGCCACCGCCGGAACTGGGTCCCCTACGTCGATCGCTCGGCCGATGACGGCAAGACTTGGTACCGGTCGAACCCGTTCCCCGTACCGGGCAAGTTCAAGCAGATTCAGCCGACGCTGTTCGCGGCGAAGGACGGCCGGGTCATCGCCCTGATGCGGTCGGACGGGCCGCGGAAGGTCTGCCGGGCCGAGTCGACGGACGGCGGCCGGACGTTCAGCCCCGCCGAGGAGACCGCCCTGCCGAACCCGTCCAGCGGCATCGATGTCGTGAAGACCCGGGCCGGCGACGTGTTCCTGATCTACAACCCCACCCCGATCGCCCGGACGCCGATCAGCCTGGCCCGCTCGACCGACGACGGGGCGACTTGGACGAAGGTGGTGGACCTGGAGGCCGAGGCCGGCGAGTTCTCCTACCCGGCCATGATCGAGTCCGCGGCCGGCACCCTGGAGATCACCTACACCTGGCGGCGGACCCACATCTTCCACCGGAGCATCGACCCGGGGAAGTACCGATAAGATCAAGCACAGGCCGGGAGGCCTGTGCGAGGACCAGCATTGCTGTCCACCCCCGTCGGCCGGTTCCGGGTCATTGCCTTCGTCGAGGGCGTCTCGGCTCTGCTCCTGTTCTTCGTGGCCATGCCGATCAAGTACGTCCCGGCCCTGGGCGGCGACCCCCGGCCGGTGCTGTACGTCGGGTGGGTTCACGGCATCCTGTTCATGGTGTTCGCAATCGCCGGGTTCCTGGCCCTGTTCGCCCGGGGGTGGCGGTGGCCGGCGGCCGCCTGGGGCTTCGTGGCTGCCGTCCTGCCCGGCGGGACGTTCGTGTACGACCACCTGTTCCTGCGGCACGAACACCGCCGGGAGCTGGCCGAGCGGGAGACCGGCAAGGCGTTTGCACCGTCACACCCGCATGGCGAGTGAACCGATCACCGGGCCGCCGGCGGCCCCGCCCGTGCTGTTGACCGACGCCATCGACCACAAGGCCGCGGTTCGCACCCTGGCCAAGTACCTCGACAACGTCTTCGTCGTCCCGGGGACCAACTTCCGGGTCGGCCTCGACACCCTGATCGGCCTCATTCCGGGTCTGGGCGACGTGCTCGGGTCGGCCATCGGCGGGTACATCATCCTGGTCGCCGCCAAGCTCGGGGTGCCGAAGGCGGTCATCGGTCGGATGTTGCTGAACCAGGGGATTGACGCGGCCGTCGGGATCGTCCCGTTCGCCGGCGACCTGCTCGACGCGGCGTGGCGGTCGAATGCCAAGAACGCCCGGCTGCTCGAACAGGCCCTGGAGGACCCGGCCCGTGCCCGCCGGGGCAGCACCTGGGTGCTGATCGGCCTCGGGCTGGTCGTTCTCCTGATCGGGGCGGCCGGGGCGGTCGGGACGTGGCTGCTGGTACAGTACCTGTTCGCCCGGTAGCCGGCCGCCGGGGTCACTTTTCACTCACACCACGGCCGGTACAATCTCCCCGTCGGCCCTCCCCGCCCGCCTGCCGCCGTCGCACAAGCCCCTCCGGAGACGCTGCCCCATGTCCGTCCGCACCCTCCCGGCACTGGCCGGGCTACTCCTCGTCGGCGCCGCCTGCTCGCGGCCGCCGGCCGACGAGCCGTTCGGCCCGAACACGACCGCCAAGGTCGGCGAGGTCGGGAAGTTCGACTGGCCCCGGTGGCTGGGGCCGAACAACGACGCCATCAGCACCGAGACCGGGCTGCTCAACGAGTGGCCGAAGGACGGGCCGCCGGTGGCCTGGACGGCGAAGGGGCTGGGGACCGGGTTCGGCACCCCGTCGGTGGCCGGCGGGTACGTCTTCGGGATGGGGTCCCGGGACGGGAAGGACGGGGTGTGGGCCGTGAAGGAGGCCGACGGGTCGCCGGTCTGGTTCGCCCCGGTCGCCGACCCCCGGCCGGCCCGCCCGAACAACGGCCCCGGCAGCACCCCGACCTACCACGCCGGCAAGCTGTACGCGGTGACCAACAACGGGACGGTCGCCCGGCTGGACGCGGCGACCGGCAAGGTCGAGTGGACCAAGAACTACCGCAAGGACTTCGGCGGCGGCGACCCGTCGTGGGGGTACAACGACTCGGTCCTGGTGGACGGGGACAAGGTGATCTGCGCCCCGACCGGGAGCAAGGCGGCGATGGCCGCCCTGAAGGCCGACACCGGGGAGGTGATCTGGACGGCCGACGCCGGGTCGGTCGGCGGCGGGGCCGGGTACTCGTCGCCGATCAAGGTGACGGCGGGGGGGGTGCCGATGTACCTGCTGGTGACCGGCCAGACGGCCGGGCTGATCGGCGTCCACGCCGACACCGGGGAGGTGCTGTGGCGGCACACCAAGAACGCCTACGGCGGGGTGGCCCAGGTCCCGGTCCCGGTGGTCAAGGGGGACAAGGTGTTCGTCTCGACCGCCTACGGCGGCGGCTGCGCCCTGCTCCAGATCGTCCCCGAGAGCCAGGAGAAGGTGTCGGTGAAGGAGATCAAGAGCTGGAAGGGGAACCAGCGGGGCGACCCGCCGATGAACCACCACGGCGGGATGGTCCTGGTCGGCGACCACGTCTACTTCGGCAGCGGCCAGAACAACGGCCGCCCGGCCTGCATCGACTTCAACACCGGCGAGGTGGCGTGGGTGGCCGAGAAGAACCTGCCCGACGGGAGCGGGTCGGCCGCCTACCTGTTCGCCGACGGCCGGCTGTACGTCCGCTACCAGAACGGCCTGCTGGCCCTGGTCCAGCCGTCCCCGAAGCAGGCCGAATACCGGGTGGTGTCGTCGTTCAAGCTGCCGCCGCCGGTCCTCACCGGGACCGGGACGGAGAGCTGGCCGCACCCGGTCGTCGCCAACGGCAAGCTGCTCGTCCGCGACCAGAACGTCCTGTACGCCTACGACGTGAAGGCGAAGTAGGCCGCCGCACAGGCAGGAATGCCTGTGCCACCGGATGTTTCGGTGGCACAGGCATTCCTGCCTGTGCTCTCTAACTCCGGTTGCACCTCCCGCCCGTCCGGGGTATACCGCCCCATCTTGCCCCGCCTTCCGGCACAGGGACGTGCCATGCCGCCGCTCGACCGGGTCGCGTTCGCCCGCCGGGTCCTCCGGGCCGAGGCGGCGGCCGTCGAGGCCGCGGCCGGCCGGCTCGACACATCATTCGATCGGCTCGTTGATCTGTTGCTCGGCTGCCGCGGGCGGGTGGCCGTCGCCGGGGTGGGCAAGTCGGCCGATGTCGGCCAGAAGATCGTCGGAACGCTGAACTCGACCGGCACCCGGGCCTACACCCTCGACCCGACCCGGGCCGTCCACGGCGACCTGGGGATGGTCCACCCGGACGACGTGGCCCTGCTCCTGTCCCACAGCGGCGAGTCCGACGAACTGGTCCGGCTGCTCGGGCCGCTGCGGCGGGCGGCCTCGGCCGTCGCCGCCGTTACCGGCAACGCCCAGGGGACGCTCGCCCGGGCGGCCGACGTGGCGGTCGTCTACGGCCCGGTCAGCGAGGCCTGCCCGCTCGCCCTGGCCCCGAGCAGCAGCACCACGGTGATGCTCGCCCTGGGCGACGCGGTCGCCTTCACCCTGCTCGAGCTGCGGCGGTTCACCGCCGACGACTTCGCCCGGTTCCACCCGGCCGGGACACTCGGCCGGAAGCTGGCCACCGTCGCCGAGGTGATGCGGACCGGCGACGACCTCCGCATCGCCCAGGCGGCCGAAACCGTCCGGGAGGTGTTCGCCCGGGGCCGCCACCCCGGCCGGCGGACCGGGGCCGTCATGCTGGTGGACGCGGCCGGCCGGCTCGCGGGCCTCTTCACCGACAGCGACCTGGCCCGGCTGATCGAGGCCCGGCGGGACGCCGCCCTGGACGAGCCGGTCGGGCGGGTGATGACCAAGACGCCGACGGTGATCGGGCCGGCCGCCCGGGTGGCCGAGGCCCTCGACCTGATCCGGGACCGGAAGATCAGCGAGCTGCCGGTGGTGGACGCCGACGGCCGGCCGGTCGGGCTGCTGGACATCACCGACCTGATCGGGCTGGCCCCGGCGGCCGCCGACCCCCGGCCCGCGCTCCGGCTGGCCGACCGCCGGAGCGCGTAACGTTGAACACGTCCACCCATCCCCTCGCCGACCGGGCCGCCCGGGTCGAACTCCTGCTGCTCGACGTGGACGGCGTCCTGACCGACGGCAGCATCGTCTACGCCGACGACGGCACCGAGTTGAAGCGGTTCCACGTCCGGGACGGGTCGGGGTTGAAGCTCTGGCGGCGGGCCGGTATGCGGGCCGCGATCGTCTCCGGCCGGCGGTCGATCGCGGTCGAGCGGCGGGCTGCCGAACTCGGCATCGCCCCGGTCGTCCAGGGCCGGGACGACAAGCCGGCGGCGTTCGCCGAGGTGCTGGCCGCGACGGGTCTGCGGGCCGAGCAGGTCTGCGCGGTCGGGGACGACCTGCCGGACTTGCCGGTCCTGCGGCGGGCCGGGGTGGCCGTCGCGGTGGCCGACGCCTGCCCGGAGGTCCGGGCCGCGGCCGACTACGTTACCGTGATTCCGGGCGGCCGCGGGGCCGTTCGGGACGCGGTCGAGTGGCTGTTGAAGTTGCGCGGGGAATGGGACCGCCTCCTTGCGGAGGAAGGAAAAAGGTAAAAGGCAAAAGGAATAAAGCTCGACCCGCCCGGCGCAAACGGCGGGATGGCTCGCGTTCGTCTTTGCCTTTTACCTTTTTCCTTTTGCCTTTTACCTTCCCCCGGAGGGGGCCATGTGGACGCCGCGGCGGGTCGCCCTCCTCCTGGCCGGGGTCGCCCTGTTCGTCGCCGCGTTCGCCGTCTACGACCGGCTGCTCGGCTGGCTCGACGGGCTGCCCCAGCTCCCGGCCGCGATGCTGGCGAAGGCCACCGGCCCGGCCCTCCCCCCGGCCCGGGCCACCTCCGCGACCGAGGCCCGGCTGATCGAGGCGTTCGGCCCCGGTTGCCCGGAGGCCGCCCCGCCCCGGGTGTCCGGGTACTTCACCCGGCTCGAGTTCCGCAACGGCGAGTCGTCGGTGGTGCTGGCGTCCGGGTCGCCGGGGTTCGGCCAGAACTCGAACCGGGTGACCCTGGCCCCGTTCAGCCTGGCCGTCTTCGGCAAGCCCCGGCCGGACCGCCTCCGCCGGCCCGGCGAGGTGGTCGAGATCTCCACCTTCCACGCCGACAAGGCGGTGATCGAGTACGACCGGCCGGTCGAGAACCCGAACGACATGCAGAAGGCCAAGCCGGTCCGGCTGGAGCTGCTGAGCGACCCGGACCCGGAGCGGACCGCCCCCGACCCCCGCCGGGGCCTCGTCCACGTCACCAACAACCAGCGGTCGGCCGACCCGAACGACTTCCTCGTCGTCCGCACCCCCGGGCCGGTCTTCTACCGCGACCCGAAGGGCGTCGAGCCGGGGACCGACTCCGGCCCGGACATCTGGACGGACGCGGCCGTCGAGATCACCGACCGGCAGAACCTGCCCCGGCCGTACGGGGCACCGGCCCCGGCGACCGCGGCCGCCACCGGCGACGAGCTGCGGGCACCCGGGGCGGTGCCGGACATCCTGGCCGGGCTGCGGCTGCCGCCGCCGACGGTCTCGGCCGTCGGGCTGCGGGTCTACCTGGAGCCGGCCGCGAAGGCCAAGCCCGGCGACCCGCCGCCGGCGAAGAAGACTTCCGGCGGCCTCGGCGGGGCGCGGAAGGTCGAGCTGCTGGAAAAGGTCCTGTTCAACCTCTGGGTCGGTGCCCACCAGGGGTTCGTGGCCACCCCGGGGGCGACCCCGGCCGACCCGAAGGCCGCGACCGGGCCGCTCGGCACCCCCGACCTTCCAGACGCCGCGGCCGCCGTCCTCGGCGGGCCGGGTCTGGTCGTCGGCCGGGACGCCGGCCGGCTCGACCGGGCGTTACTCCAGATCGACACCCTCGGCCGGTTCACCTACGACGTGCCGAAGGCCGCCGCCCGGTTCGACGTGGTCCCCCAGGCCGACCCGCACCTACCGAACGACGTGCAGGTCACCCGCATCCCGCCGAAGACCGGCCGCCAGCGCTTGTTCAGTCAGGTGCTGGAGATCGAGTTCGACGGGCCGGTAACCGGGCCGAAGGAAGCGGAGCCGCCGAAGCCGCCGGGCGACCCCGCCAGGCCGGCCGACGGCAAGCCGCCCCCGCCGGCCGGGCCGGGGTTCAAGCGGCTGCACGCCTTCGCCTACAGCCCGGGCCGGCTCATCACCCTGTCGTCCGACGACGACCGGCTCGAAGCCTACGGCCAGGACTTGGTCCACGAGCAGGCGGCCGGGGTCACCACCCTGACCGGGTCGCCGCTCCACGCCACCCGGGGCAACGCCCCGCGGGCGGACAACAAGCCGGCCGGCGGGAACGTGCTGGCGGCCGGCGGCCCGGGGCGGCCGGCCATCCTGGTGCTGGCTCCCGGGCCGGGGCCGGACAAGGCGACCACCGCCACCGTCCGCGGGGCCGGCCGGCTGGAGCTGTTCGACCCGGCGTCCGGGGCAGCCACTACCCACGCCGCCTGGGAAACGTCGCTGACCCAGACGAAGGAGACGGTGGACGGCAAGCCGACCGACGTGCTGACCTTCACCGACGGGGCGGTGTTCGAGGACACCAAGGCCGACTACTGGCTCAAGGGGCAGGTGCTGACGCTGTGGATGGCGGCCCAGGCCCGGGGGCCGGTGCCGGCGGCCGACGGCGGCCGGCCGCTGCCCCAGCGGGTCCAGGCCGTCGGCGAGGTGACCAGCCACTCGGCCGAGTTCGACATCGACGGGGCCGACCAGTTGAACGTCCTGTTCCGGGACGCCCCGCCGCCGAAGAAGGAGCCGGAGCCGAAGACCCCGCCGGCCGCGGCCCCGCCGCCGACCCCGGCGGCACCCGCACCGGTACCGCCGGGCCAGCCGGCCCCGCCGAAGCAGGACGTGCCGCCCGAGCCGGCCAAGCCGAAGCCGCCGCTACGAGTCCGCGCCCGGCTGATCGACACCTTCGTCGAGCGCATCCCGGTCGAGCCGGCCAAGCCCGCCGACCCGCCCGCGAAGGACAAGGACGCCGACGCCGCTCCGGAGGCCGCGACCAAGTACCAACTCAAGACGGCCCGGTGCGAGGGGAACGTCGTCGTCCACCAGGACCCGGCCGACAAGGATAAGCCCCGGGGCGTGGACATCAAAGGCCAAACCCTGCTGGTCGATCACCACCCGGACGGGAGCGTGATGACCGTGACCGGCACCGACAAGGTCCTGGGCGAGGTTCACCACGAGGGGATGTCGGTCCTCGGGCCGAAGGTGGTCATCGACCAGCTCCGCAACCGGATGACGGTGGACGGCCGCGGGTCGCTGGTGCTGCCGGCCGGGAGCGACCTGGCCGGCCGGGAGGTCCCGCAGAACCCGAGCCCGGCCGACCCGAAAGCCCCGCCGCCGAAGCCGCCGGGCGAGGTGGTCGTCCACTGGCGGGACGGGATGGCGTTCGACGGGGCGACCAAGCTGGCCGAGTTCGTCGGCCGTGTCCAGGCCACGCAGGACGAGTCGTTCGTCGTCTGCCACACCATGCAGGTGATCTTCGACCGGGCCGTTTCGTTCAACCAGTTCCGCAGCCCGGGCCAGGCCCCGCGGCCCAAGGCGCCGGACCCGAAGGCCGACCCCAACGCCCCGAAGGACGACAAGCCGAAGGTCGAGGTGGTCTACTGCTACCCGGCCCCGGGCGACTCGCCGGATGAGCCGCAGGCGGCCGACACCGTGACGTATAGCGAAGTGATCCGCGAGCCGCGGGGCGACCCCCGGGGGAAGGTGGTTAAGACCCAGCACGTGACGGCCAAGGAGCTGATGATCGCCGCCCGGTGGAAGGACCCGGCGACCGGGGAGGCGTGCCAGAAGGTCGAGGGGCACGGGCCGGGGACGGTCCGGCTGTGGCAGCCCGGGGAGAAGGACCCGGCCGGGCCGGGGGAGCCGGCCGCTCGGCCCGGCGAGCCCGAGACCGAGATGAAGCTGACGGTGGTGAACTTCGGCGGGCGGATGACGATCAAGGACCAGGGGAAGGTGTTCCAGCAGGCCGTCTTCCACGACACCGTCGAGGTCTTACATGCCCCGGCGGCCGACCCGCGGATGACCCTCGAACGGCGGGCGCTGCCGGTCGGGGCGGTCCGGCTGACCTGCGCCGACCGGCTGACCGTGTCCACCCACCGGCCGCAGCCGCCGGCGGTCAGGCCCGGGGAGAAGCCGGCCGAGGCCCCGCCCCCGCGGCAGGACCTGGTGGCGGTCGGGAACGCCTTCATCTCGTCGGACGACTACGAGGGGTGGGCCGAGACGATCACCTCGGACCGCCAGTTCGTGACGCTCGACGGGAGCGGGACGACGCTGGCCCGGATCGCCCGCCGGTACGGCGGGGACGAGACGCCGGGCAAGCGGATCGTCTACGACCGGAAGACCAAGGGGTTCCAGGTGGACGGCAGCCCGGGCGGGACGCTCCGGACCCCGCCGCCGGCGCCGAAGAAGAAATGAGCAGCCGGCGGGCCGGGGGCCGGCGGGCCGGGGGTCCGATCCTCCGGTCGCTCACGCTCCCGGCCCGCCAGCTCCCGGCCCGCCCGGTTCGGTTGTTTGGCACCCTTTTCTACTTATTCTTCCCCGTACACGGCTTCCCCATGACCAGGACGATGAGCGTCTCGCCGGCCTTGGTCTTGTACGGGGTGACGACCGGGAAGTACTTGTCGCAGGTACACAGGTAGGTGATCTCGCCCATCTCCGGCGGCTGGATCGTCAGCCCGACCCGGCCGTCCTTGTCCTTCGGCCGGTCCACCGTGACGGTCAATTCCTGCTTTTCCACCAGACAGAAGGTCAGGCTCTCCCCGACCGGGATCGACTTCGCCTCGCACTTGGCCACACGGAACCCGGTCAGCGACTTGTCCCGCTTGCGGACCTCCTTGGCCAGATCGGTCAGCTTCGGGTCGACGGTGGCGTTGTCGGCGGTCGCCAGCACGGCCACGACCGTGACTCGGACGTTCCCGGCCGGCGGCGGGTCGTCGTGCGGGCAGCCGATCAGCAGGAACGCCACCAACCCGAACATGGAACCCCCTCACCGGGCGGCGGCGAAGATCATCGGGGCGTCGCCCGGGGCGGTGGTCATCGGCGGCATCCCGCCCGGCCAGACCGGGTGCGGCCCCATCGCCTCGACCACCACGTCCCCCTCGGCCGCCAGCGTCAGCGACCCGGCGAGCGGGTCGTCCTCGGCCGGGATCGCCTGTACCGTCTCGATCGGGCTCGGCACCGGCCGGACGACCTCCGCCGACGGGGCCGGCGTGCGGGCGACCTCCGGCGCGGGGGCCACCACCGGCGCGGGGCCGGGCCTCGGCC